>JANWXO010000056.1 GCA_025057295.1 Candidatus Binatia bacterium
AAGTTGGCTGCCTTACTCCGGGTCGGCATCGGCTCGGAAGTGGTGGTCGTCACCCAAGCGGCAGACGGGTCGATCGGAAACGATCTCTATCGGGTGAGAGGGATTTTTCGCAGCGGGAGCGAGATGCTGGATCGCACCCTCGTCCTCATGCCTCTGCGGACCCTCCAGGACCTGCTCCACCTGGAAGCGCACCGCGTACACGAGCTCGCGGTGCGGCTGACCGACGCCGCCGAGGCAACGGCGGTGGCTCCCGCAGTACAGCAGCGCCTGCGCCCCCTGCTCGCGGTCCAGGCCCGCCCATGGCCCGCATTAGCGCCGGAATTAGCTGAATACGTGCGCCTCAACCAGAGCAGTACGAGGATCCTGTTTTTCATCGTGTTCGTCGTTGCGGTCATCGGGGTGATGAACACCATGCTGATGGCGGTCTTCGAGCGCACGCGCGAACTCGGCGTGCTCATGGCGCTCGGCATGCGCCCCGCGTCGGTAGTCAGTCTCGTGCTTGCCGAGGCAGGAGTGTTGGCCATCCTCAGCCTCTTGCTGGGGGGCGGGCTGAGCATTCCCTTCTTGTGGTATTTGGCCGCACACGGCCTCGATCTGCGTCGGGTGCTCGATTCCCTCTCGATTGTTGGCGTTGTCCTGGATCCGATCTGGTATGGCCGTCACGACCTCGCGACCTATCTCCAGGCGGGGCTCGGGTTGGCGCTGACGGCGATTGCGGCGGCACTCTACCCGGCGCTCCGCGCCGCCCGCCTGCATCCGGTGGAGGCGATGCGCAAGGTGTAACAGATGGAACGCTTGTCGCTCCTCGGCACCATCGCTTGGCGCAACCTCTGGCGGCATCCTCGGCGGACTGTCCTCACAGCGCTCGGTCTCGGCTTGGGACTCGCACTCCTGTTGATCTCTATCGGCCTCGGCGATGGCGGGCACGCCCAGATGATCGAGAACGGGGTACGGCTCGGTTCAGGCCATGTCGTCGTTCAGGCGCGCGGCTACCAAGAGTCCCGTGCTCAAGACCTGCTTCTCCCCCAATACATCGCCGCCACCGTGCAGGAGACGCTCGCGGACGGCAGAGGTGCCGGACAACCCACGCACGTCAGTCCACGCTTGTTGGCGTCAGGGCTCTTGAGCTCTGCTGCGCATGCCGCAGGCGTCACTGTTATCGGCGTCGCACCCCAAGCCGAACGAGCAGTGTCGCTGATCCCTGGCAAAATCATCGAAGGGACCTATCTGAGCGACGCCGGACATCCAGGCATTGTGATCGGGGAGGAGCTAGCGCGCAAGCTGGCGGTCAGGATCGGTTCTCGCGTCGTCCTCATGACGCAGGCGCTCCGGCAACCCCAGACAGGAACCCCTGGGAACATCCACAGCGCCCTCTTCCGCGTCAGCGGCATCTTCCGCACTGGCCTGCGCGACGTGGACGCCTATGTGGTACACCTGCCGCTGCCTCAGGTGCAAGAACTGCTCGGGGTACCAGCCTATATTACACAAGTGGCCGTCTTTTTATCCCACGACAGTGCAACGCTGCCGGTCGCCCGGCGCTTGCGGCAAGTCCTTGCCTCAGAGGATATCGAGGTTCTCACCTGGCCAGAGGCACTGCGCGAGCTCGCGCAGTTTGTGTGGTTGGATGACGCCTTCAACTACGTCATGCTCGCCGTTATCCTCGCTATGGTGGGGTTAGGGCTGCTCAACACCATGCTCATGGCCGTGCTCGAGCGCCGCTATGAATTGGGGGTGTGTGCCGCGCTGGGCCTACAGCCAGGCCAGCTCGCTGCGATAGTGCTGTACGAATCACTCGCCCTTACCGTTCTGGGGGTTGGGATCGGACTCCTGCTGGGTCTTGGCGGACATTGGTATTTTGCCACTACCGGCCTCGACCTCCGCTGGTTTACAGAGATCGATCTGTCAACAGCCGGAACCGTTTTCGATCCCATCCTGTACTCCCGCCTGAGCCTATCGCGTCTCCTCTGGTCTGTCGCGGTCGTTTTCCTCATGGCCGTAGTCCTCGCGGTGTACCCAGCGTTACAGGCCGCACACACCCGACTTCCTGACGCGTTGCGTGTGCTATAAGGAGCCGAGAGTCGCTATGGAGCAACAGGTCGTACTGCGGCAAGTGTATAAGACCTATCAGGCAGAGCGGATCAGTATTCCAGCGCTTCGCGGCATCGATTTCGTCGTCGCTGCCGGAGAATTTCTCGCTCTCGCCGGCCCCTCAGGGTCCGGGAAGACCACGCTGCTCAACATCGTGGGCGGGCTCGATCAGGCCGACGCAGGAGAGGTCTGGGTCGCCGGTCAGAACCTGCGCGCCCTGTCGCGCGGACAGCGAGCACGGCTCCGTTTGCGGCACTGTGGTTTTGTCTTTCAGGCTTACAACCTCATCCCCGTCCTGACCGCATTCGAAAATGCCGAGTTCACCCTCCTGTTGCAAGGCGTCCCGGCGCGGCAACGCCGCGAGAAGGTCGAGCGGCTCTTCGCCGAAATCGGTCTCTCCGGTCTCGAGGATCGTCGTCCGGCTGAACTCTCCGGCGGGCAGCAACAGCGGGTGGCCGTCGCACGGGCCATGGCTACCGATCCTGCACTGGTGCTCGCAGATGAACCGACTGCCAACCTCGACTCGGCCACTGCAGCGGCTCTGCTCGACGTCATGGAACAGCTCAACCGCACCCACGGCACCACCTTCATTTTCTCTACTCACGACCCCCAGGTGATGGAACGTGCCCGCCGTGTGGTGCGTCTGCGCGATGGACAGGTGGTCGGCGAGGAAATCCAGCGATAGGGGGGCAGCGTGGATCTGCTCCCGGCCAGGCAACGAGGGTCCCGGTTCCGCCTTCCCCACGCTTCTGTCTTGCTCTGCTTCTCGGCTCTCCTCCTCCCGCGCCTGACATGGGCGGCGTTTGCCTACACGTCCGCGAGCGGTACCTCCGCGCTGCGTCTCTCCGGTTATATCAAGACCCTCGCCCTGGGCTTGCGCCAGGATCTGCCAGGGACACCGGACACAGCTCTCGATTTGACCCGGGCCCGCTTCATGGTCGACGGCAAGCTCGGTTCCCACTTCAGTTGGAGCGTGCACTATGAACACGCGGCGCTTTTTCAGCGCGCCGATGTCACAGCGACCGGCTTGTTCACCGGAAGCGCAGCGACGCGTCGCCACTCCCTGTTGCCGCTCGACTGGACAGTCCAGGACACCAACGACCTACTCTGGCGTCATGAATTGGACCGCCTCGCCTTTCGTGTCTCCTTGCCCACGGTCGAGATGGTAGTGGGCCGCCAAGCGATCTCCTGGGGGGTTGGACGCTTCTGGAACCCCCTCGACCTCTTTCGTGCTTTCTCTCCCGTGGAGATCGACCGCGAGTACAAAGCGGGGGTAGACGCCATCCGTTTCGAGTGGGCGCTCGGCTCGTTCTCGCAGATCGAAATGGTCTACGCCGCTGTTAGCGATGAGTTCGCCCGTCAATCGCTGGCAGTGAAGGGACGCAAGACGGTGGGGAATTTTGACCTCGGCGGGATGGCGGGAAAGTTTTTTCGCGATATCGTCATCGGTCCCTTCCTCGACGGAGAGGTCAGCGGCGTCGGCATGCGCGGAGAAGCGACCCTCACGCATAACACGGCAGGAAGAGGGCAGGGTCAGCGCACCTTCTTGCGCGGCGTCGCGAGCATCGACTATCGTTTTGCCAACGGTCTCTACACGCTGCTCGAATACTATTTTAATGGCTTTGGCAAAGAAGCGCCCGCAGACTACCCTGCGCTCTTTCACACCGAACGCGTCAGGCGTGGGGAAATCTTCAACTTCGGCCGCCAGTATCTCGGCGGGCTGCTGGAGTATGAATTCCACCCCCTCGTCCGAGGGGATGTGGTAGCGCTGTGGAATCTCCTCGACCACAGTGTGCTCCTCAGCCCCTTGCTCGCCGTGTCTCTCAGCGATGAAGCGGACATCCGGCTCGGAGCGTACTTCCCGCTCGGCACCGGCCTGGTGGGGTCGCGCGTGCGCAGTGAATTCGGCCTGTATCCCCAGGTGTACTACCTCCAACTGCGGCTCTATTTCTGAGCCTCCCCCACCTCCGTTCGTCTTTCAGGTCTCCGCAAGAAAACGGGGGGCCATGAGGTGTTCCCAACTCATCACAACGCGCTATAAAACCTCCTCAAGTGCAATCCCCCGAGAGAGGATCAGCGATGACCACGTTCACCCGCTACACATTGCTGCAGGTGCCGAGCTGGCTTCTTCTGGCTCTGCTGTTGATAGGGCTCCACCATTGGATCGCCCTCTCGCCGTGGGTCGCCATCGGGCTGCTCGCGCTGTGGGTGGTGAAGGATTTCCTGCTCTACCCCTTTGTCCGCTCGGCCTACGAGCCGAGCGCCCAGAGCGCCAGCAAGCAACTGATCGGCACGCAGGGGATCGCACGCGAGCGCCTCGCGCCCCACGGCTACGTCCAGGTGCGCGGTGAATTATGGCGTGCGATAGCGGAGCCACCAGACCGTCCGATCTTGCCTGGCACACCGATCAGGGTGCGGGACGCGGATGGGTTAACCCTCATCGTCTCTGCCGATTCCCCTCCTGCAGCACGCTCCCCTGCGCAAGAGCCGCCCTCAGCGCGCTGACAACGCTCCCTCTTGGGAGCGACCCTGGTTGACGCATCTCTGCCGCGTCGGTACCAGTAACCAGACGATCGCTGCTCGCCTGCGAGCAGCTGCACGGGAGGGAGTGCTTATGAAGCTCGGCATCAGTATCGGGTATTCCGGCGGACAGGTCGAGTTGCCACTGGCACGCATCCTTGAAGCCGAACGGCTCGGGTACGACTCGGTGTGGACGGCAGAGGCGTACGGCTCGGATGCCGTTACCCCGCTCGCCTACCTCGCAGCCAAGACCACACGCATCAAACTCGGCACCGGTATCATGCAGATTGCCGGGCGCACGCCGGCAATGTGCGCCATGACGATGTCCACACTCGACGCTCTCTCCGGTGGACGCGCTGTCGTTGGACTCGGACTCTCCGGTCCCCAAGTGGTCGAGGGCTGGCACGGGGTCCCGTACGACAAACCGCTCGCGCGCCTGCGCGAATACGTCCAGATTTTGCGCAAGATCTGGGCCCGTCAGGAGCCGGTCACGCTGGACGGACAGGCGTATCAACTGCCGTACCGCGGTCCCGGCGCCACTGGATTGGGGAAGCCGTTGAAGTCGATCCTCCACACCCGCCAGTTGCCGATCTACCTCGCCACCATGCAGCCCCAGAGCGTGCGGCTCACCGCGGAGATCGCCGACGGGTGGCTGCCGATTTGGTTCTCGCCGCAACGGATGCCCCTGTTTCGCCCTGCTCTCGAAGAGGGATTGCGACGTGCGGGGAACGGAAAGTCGTGGAGCGATTTCGACATCGCTGCCGGTTGCACCGTGATTGTCGGCGATGATGTGCGAGCCTGTCTCGCGCGCCTCAAACCGACCCTAGCCCTCTACATCGGCGGGATGGGCGCGAAGACGAAAAACTTCCACAACGAAATGATCGTGAGGTACGGCTACGGCGACGCTGCCGCACGTATTCAGGAACTGTACCTGGCCGGACGGAAAGCTGAAGCCACGGCAGCAGTGCCGGACGAACTGTGCGACGAACTGTCCCTCTGCGGCCCGCCAGCACGTATTCGTCAGCGATACGCAGCCTGGGAGGCGGCTGGGGTCACCACCCTGCTCGTGCAGACCGATCAACGCGAGGCGCTCCAGCTCATGGCGGAGATCGTCGGGCTTCAGCGATAGGACCGTCTCCCTGCCGGAGGTGCCTGGTGAGTTCAGCAATCTCGGCACGCGACCCATACCCACGCAAGCGCCTGCCGGTGCTCGACTCCGACATGGCGTATGTCGATACAGGAGCAGGTGATCCGATTGTGTTTCTCCACGGCAACCCGACCTCTTCCTACCTCTGGCGCAACGTGATCCCGCTGGTAGAGCCGCTCGGACGTTGCCTGGCCCCGGATCTCATCGGCATGGGAGAGTCGGGCAAGGCTCCCAACGGCTCGTACCGCTTTGTCGATCATGCCCGTTACTTGGACGCCTGGTTCGACATCCTGGGGCTCCGTCAACGCGTCACACTCGTCATGCACGACTGGGGCTCG
Organism: Candidatus Binatia bacterium; assembly: GCA_025057295.1. Lineage (GTDB taxonomy): Bacteria > Desulfobacterota > Binatia > Bin18 > Bin18 > JANWXO01. Next base: position 6,094 of record JANWXO010000056.1, read on the forward strand.
GCGCTGGGATTTTACTGGGCCTACCGGCACCCTGAGCGCATCAAAGCGCTGGTGTATATGGAGGCGATCGTCACACCCTTCACCTGGGAGGAATGGCCGGCAGTCGCACGCAACATCTTCCAGACGTTCCGTTCTCCGGCCGGGGAAGAAGTCGTGCTGCAGAAAAATATCTTCGTGGAACGGGTACTGCCCGCGAGCATCCTGCGCCAACTGAGCGCGGAAGAGATGGCGGTGTATCGTCGTCCGTACATCCAGCCTGGGGAATCCCGGCGACCGACTTTGACCTGGCCGCGGCAAATTCCCATCGACGGAGACCCTCCAGATGTCACAGCGATCGTGGAGGACTACGGCACCTGGCTGGCCACGAGTCCGATCCCGAAACTGTTCATCAACGCCGACCCAGGTATGATCCTGGTCGGGGCGCAGCGCGCGTTCTGCCGCACCTGGCCCAACCAGCAGGAGGTGACCGTCAGGGGACTGCATTTTCTCCAGGAAGATTCTCCCGCGGAAATTGGCCAGGCGATCGCGGCGTTTCTCGCGCACCAGTAGCGGCTCCCTAGACGTGCGATGGAGGTTTGCATGTCGTACACCACGCTTCTGTTTACTGTAGACCACAGTATCGCTCGCATCACGCTGAATCGGCCCGATGCCGCCAACGCTCTCAACCTCGAGCTGGCGAAAGATCTGATGCACGCCGCGTTGCAGTGCGATCAGGATCCGGCCATCCGGGCGGTGATTGTGACCGGCGCCGGGCGCATGTTCTGTGCCGGCGGGGACCTGAAAAGTTTCGCTGCGCAAGGCGAACACCTGTCCCACCACCTCAAGGAAGTCACCACCTATCTCCACGCCGCCATGTCGCGCTTCACCCGCATGAACGCGCCGCTCATCGCCGCGGTCAACGGAACCGCCGCCGGAGCAGGCCTGAGCCTCGTCTGTGCCTGCGACTTCGTGCTGGCGGCAGCGTCCGCTCGCTTTACAATGGCCTACACCCGCGTTGGTCTCACCCCGGACGGATCCTCGACCTACTTTCTGCCGCGACTGATCGGACTCCGACGCGCCCTGGAACTGACCCTCACCAATCGTCAGCTCTCTGCGGAAGAAGCGCAGCAGTGGGGGATCGTGACGCGCGTCGTTCCCGACGCAAGCCTGATGAGCGAGGCCGAAGCACTTGCCGCCCAGCTCGCGTCGGGAGCCACCCTGGCACTCGGTGCGGCGAAACGTCTGCTCCACAGCGGCTGGAGCGAAACGCTGGAAACGCAGATGGAGCACGAAACGCAGTCGATCGCTGCGATCGCCCGTACCGCCGACGCACGCGAAGGGATCGCAGCGTTTCTCGAGAAACGGGTCCCGCAGTTCCACGGCCGGTAAGCGTACCGCGGCCGCATGGCAATCTCCGTACATCGCCTGCACCATACAGGTGCACTGGAGGAAGAACCATGAAGATCTACGACAGCAAGACAGCCCCGAATCCACGACGCGTGCGGATCTTTCTCGCCGAAAAAGGGGTACAGGTCCCCTACGAAGAAGTCGATATCGTCAATGCCGTCAATCGGAGTCCGGAGTTTCGCCGCAAGAACCCCATGGGAACGGTACCGGTGTTGGAACTGGACGACGGCACCTGCATCGCCGAAAGCGTGGCGATCTGCCGCTATTTCGAAGAGCTCTATCCTACCCCACCGCTGATGGGTGTAGACGCCCGCGACAAGGCCATCGTGGAAATGTGGCAACGTCGCATGGAGTTCGAGCTGTTGTGGCCGATCGCCAACGCCTTCCGTCATCGTCATGAGTTCTTCAAAGGCCGCATCCCCCAGGTGCCCGAGTTCGCCGAGGTGTCGCGGCAGACAGCGGAGCGGAACCTCTCCTGGCTGAACGAAGTTCTTGCCGACCGCCCGTTCATCGCCGGGGAGCGGTACACCATCGCCGATATCACGGCTCTGTGTGCGATCGACTTCGGCCGTGTGTCCAAAATTCGCATCCAACCCGAGCAGACGCACCTCGCACGGTGGTACGAAGCGGTCTCCACACGTCCGAGCGCCAAGGCGTAAGAGCAGACCGAGGATGCAGGCCCCGTGCCGCTCGCTCCTACTGCCGACTCCAGCGTGCAATGAAGCGGTCCACGCGCAGTTTCCGGCGCGTGGCGCGGCTCGACATGTAGCGGATCGTGCCGAAGACCTCCCGCTCCGGACCCCAGGCGCGGTCGTAGCGACCCAGCACCCAGAAGATCCCGCTGTAGGAGTTGGGATCGCGCCCGTCCACCGCGTACTTGTTGTTGAGCTCGATCATGATTGCCAGGGCCGCGTGCGGGCTTTCGCTCCAATGCAGGATTTTCTTCCCCCACAGCATCCGTAAGTAGTTGTGCACCCGCCCTTCGCAGCGTAGCTGGTTCTGGGCAGCGTTCCACAGCGCATCGTGGGTGGCAGCCTGGGCGAATTGCTCGAGCGTATACACGTACGGCCGGCGGTCGCAGGCATGCTTTGCCAGCGTCGCGCGCGCCCACGCGGGCAGCGATTCGTACTGGTCGTAGTCGGTGCGATACGTGCAAAAGTTGAACCCGAGCTCGCGCCAGGTGACGAGCTGGTCGAGAAAGGCTTCTGCGGCCGCACCCATCCCCCACCAGCCGACACGCCTGCCGCTGTTGTCGTCCGTCACCCGCGCGGGCGACCATCCTTCCTGCTCGGCCACGGCGACCAGGACTTCGTGCGCCGAGAGGTGTCCAAAATGCAAATAGGGCGAGAGCCCACTGGTCGCCTCGGCGTCGGGATGGTTGCGCTCCTCGTTATAGCGCGCCAACCCCTCCGCAAGGAATTTCCGCAGTACCCGGCGGCCCGCCTCCGCCCCACCGCTGTACGGCACCGGTGGTACCTGGTGGTCGATCGGCAGGCTCGCCAGCAGTGTCGCATCGCCCTCGAGCAACGCCGCAGCCGCCGGTGGCCAGCGCGCGGGAATGTCCGCGGGCAGGCGAGGAAACGGGCGCAACGGGTGACGCAGCGGGTCGGGACAGGGTGCGTGAGCGAGGTGCAGCAGCAGCTCGCGCTGCCAGAAGCGGCGGAAGTCGAAGGCACGCAAAAACACTCTTCCAGGAGCGCGCAGCGGCACGAGGCCATTTGCGTCTACGGCCTCCAGCCGTACCGGGAGTCGTTTCGCCGCTGCCCGCACGAGGTGCGGTAAAAAGAAGGCCGGATAGTCATCGGTCACGACTACACAGGCATCGGCCGCGAGCCTCTCGAGCAGCCCCTTGCCAGCACCCGCCGCGGGCTCGACATAGGGGTAGTACCAGACCCCAGTGCCAGCGAACGCGCGCGCATTGTCCGCCATGCCGTCGAGCACGAAACGGTGCAGACGGTCGCTCGCCCATCGATAATCGACGTTCAGCGCCTCCAGCACCAGCAGCGGCCGGTCGAGCATGCGTGCGAGCTCGACGGCGCGATCGAGGGCAAAGTTCCAATGAGCACGGCGGAAGGCGATCATCCAATAGAGGACGTAGTGCCCATCTGGTCGCACGCTCTGGCGATTCAGGGCACGGAGGCGGAGAGCAGGAACAACAGAGGAGTCAGCCACGGTCAGCAACTACGCCGCGAATCGATTTGCGCGGAGCGGCCTCCTCCGCATATTCGACCCCCGGCAGAGCATGCAGAGTGCGCAACGTCGACTCGACGTGTGTCGGTTCCACCTCTCCCAGCCAGAGGCTCGCCGCCCCCTGATCGGTTTCGTCGGGGAACGTAGCGCGCAGCACCCCAGGGAGCGCGGCACTGGTCCCGCAAGCCAGTGTTGGGTCAGCCGCCGCAGCCAATTTGACGCGTGCACAGTCCCGTTTGTCGCCCGTGGGTTTTTTCATACTGTCCTTTCTACGCCACGGCGGCCTGCAGGTCCAGCAGCCCAAAGCCGGACTCGCGCGTCTCCTCCTCGTCGCGAGGCGTCTCTGTGTCGCTTTCGCCTGTTCTCATCCACACGTCCGCACGTCTCAGTCGCCCCATCCGTTCGTGCATACTCGGAGGCCTCTGAACGCCCGCAGCACGACAGGACCCAGGCGGTTGCCTTGGGCGTTCCTCAAGGAAGTGCGGCCAGCTCGTCCGCGAAGCGTTTCGCTATCCGTGCGAACCCCTCCCGTGTGGGGTGCAACTCATCGGCCCAGTCCTTTTTGTAATCTTTCCCGCCCGAGAGCGTATTTCTGAGGTCGACATACCTGACGTGCGAGAAATCCGGTAGCTTGACAATGCCTTGCAACATCGCATTGAAACGATCGATCAATTGTCTGGCAAGGGCGATGCGCTCTTTCAATTGATCAAATCCTTTCTCTCGGAACCCAGGCTCCAGCCACGGACCAGGCAGCGGCCCCCAGCCGCCGAGGAAACCGCGCCCATCGGGCACGGGGTAGTCATACCCGTGGACGAGAATGGGAATGCGGCGCGCCAGGCGTTGCTCACACAGCCGCGTGACGGCGCTGAGAATAGTCACGTACGCAACGTGGATCCGCTCATCGACCACACCAGTCAGGATGTGTTGGTTGAGCCCTGCCACAGGAGAGCGGGCGTGGTTGATCAGCATGGCGAATTCCGTGCCAGCGACATCGTTGCCGCCGCCCGATAACAGCACCGCCTTGGGAATGATCTGTCGCCGCAGCAGTTTCTCCAGGTGTCTGGTCAATTCTTCTAGCTGCCCCAGACCGTACGCCATATCTTCGGCGCGGTCTCCCTTGTGCGCGACCGACTCGACTTCGTAGCCATGGTGATCCTCGAGCAGCCGCAGGACATCACTCAAGGGATAGTCGAACCAGGAGTCGCCCTCGGCCACCAGCACGCCGGCAGAAGCGGGGCCACCGACCGCGCGCAGCAGTTTGGGCGCGATAGATGGGGCAGCAGCGACGGATGCTGCTGCACGCGGTCGTCTGACCGCGCTCGCCCGCCGCCGAAGCTCTCTCGCGCGAAAGCGCAACACCTCGTCGGCCTGTTGACGCCCAATCTGCAGGGCTTTGCGTGTGATAACATCCTCCGCCATGGTGGTCTCCTTCTGCGCACCTCACTGTGCATGCTCCTGTCGTGACGTGTCTGCTCATCCACCCATCGAGCACAGTTCAGGCACGCCATCAGTTCTTCTCTCGGTCTCTGCCGCGACCAAGTGTTGCGCCAGGATGGCTAAGAAACACCTCCCTGAGCGGGCACCGACGCGTTCCCCGCCACCATTGAGCGCGGTATGGATCTCCCCGTGCAGCGAGGGGATATCCCCGGGCGAGCGATCCATCGCTGGACATGCGCCGGCGAGCCCACGACACCGAGCATGGTGCTCCGCTGCCAGCTCGCCACCCTGAGGGAAATCCTAATAGATCACCTGCTCCTCGTGCAGCCGGGCGATCTCCTCTCGCGACAGACCGAGGAGGGTACCGAAGACCTCTTCGTTGTGCTGCCCGAGACAGGGCGCAGGGGTGTAGCGCAGGGTATCGATCGCGCTGTATTTCCCGGGAATCCCGGCAACCGGGTGGTTCCCCGTCACCGGATGGCCGGGTGTGACAAGAAAATTCCACTGCTGAAAGTGCGGGTCGGCGATCAAACTCTCCGTATCGTACACGGGTGTCGCCGCCACACCAGCAGCCTGTAAAAGCTGCATGATGTCGAGGCGATCGCGCGTGCGCGTCCAGGCAGTGATCAACTGGTCCAATTCCTGTTCGTGCGCCTTCCGACTGCGGCGGTCACGGAACCGTTCGTCCTCGATCCATTCCGGGTGTCCCACAGCATGGCAGAAGTTTCTCCACTCCTCTTCCGTCTCCACGGCAATAGCGACCCAGGTATCTTCGCCCCGGCAGCGATAGACGTTGTGGGGAACCATTATGTCGTCCTGGTTGCCCCTGCGTCCTCGATCCCGCTGGTTCATCACGTAGTCCATCACCGCCTCCGGGAGCATGGCGGTGACGACTTCGGCCATAGCGAGGTCGATATACTGGCCTTTCCCGGTGCGGCGCCGATAGTACAACGCCGCCAGCACGGCATAGGTCATCACCACCCCGACCATGTAGTCCGGCCAGGTGCCCCCCAGACTGACCGGCGGACCATCCGGATAGCCGGTCAGGTGGCAGATACCGGCCGAGGCCTGCGTAATCGGTCCCCATCCGACGCTGTGGCTGTCGGGTCCGTACTGTCCCAGGGGGGAACCGGAGACCATAATGAGGTCGGGTCTCTCTCGACACAGCTCCTCGTAGCTGAGTCCCCACCGTTTCATCATCCCGGCGGTAAAATTCTCCACCACAATGTCGCTGCGCCGCACGATTTCCTTGGCCAGCTCCACCCCGCGCGGATGGTTGAGGTTGAGGGTGACGCTTTTCTTGCTGTAATTCAGTCCGTTGAACAAGGGGGACCCGTCGGGTCCCTTCAGATCGCGAGGATTTTGCCCGAGGAAGCGAATGGGGTCCAGGCGCTGGCGGGATTCGATGCGGATGACCTCCGCGCCCATGACGCCCAACCACGCGGTGCACTGAGGTGCAGCCAGAATCCAGCCAAAATCGGCGACGCGAACGCCTTCGAGAGGAAGCGCTGTCATGCGGTTCTCCTTCTTCACAAAGGTTCAGGCGACCCAGGATTAAATCACTCCGTCGCTGCGCAACTGGGCGATGCGTTCGGCGCTGAGACCGAGGCGCTCGCCGTAGATCTGGGCATTATGCTCTCCCAGCCGAGGCGCGGGAGAGCGAATCTGCCAGGGGGTAGCGGAGAATTTGAACGGCGCCCCGGGGTACGTCAGCGGACCGGTCTCGGGGTGCTCGACTGTCACGAAAAAGTCGCGCTCGCGATACTGCGTCGCGGTGACCACTTCGCGCATATCGCGTACCGGGAAGACAGGGATGTGCAACTCCTGCCCCCGCCGCGCCAGCTCGTCGCGGTCCTGCTCACTGACCCAGGCGGCGACTCCCGCTTCCAAAGCGTCGATGTTCTGAAACCGTCCGAGCAGGGTGGCGAACAGCTCGCTCTCCGCCCACTCCGGATGTCCCATCAGCTCTTTGAGACTCTCCCAATGCTGATCGGTGAGCGCCAGCAGGGCAACGTGGCCGTCGCGGCACGGGAACACATACGCCAGACCCCACTTGGTGCGGCGCAGAAAGCGGCGGCGGTTCGGCCCATCCGGCGGTTCGTGCGAGTACAAGGCGAAGTTGGGGCGCACCATATGGGCCACGGCTTCGATTTCCGCGATGTCCACCTGCTGGCCCACCCCGGTCAGCTCTCGCTGCAACACTGCGGTCATCGTTGCCGCCGCCGCCGTCCACCCAGCCAGGAGATCGGCCTGATGCCCACCGATCTTCAACGGAGGCTGGTTCTCCGGGTCGGTCACAAAGTTAAAAGGGGTTTCATACCCCACGACGCCCATGTGGATACAGTTCAGGTCATACGCCTTGTATTCCTTGTAGGGGCCGGTCTGACCAAAGGGGGTAATGGAGGTGACAATGAGGCGAGGACACCACGCGTGCAACTGCCGGTAGCCGATCCCCAGACGATCGAGCAATCCGGGCGGACAGGTCTCCACCAGAATGTCAGCGTCTTTGATCAACTCCCGGAAGAGCTCAGTTCCCCCAGGTCTCGTCAGGTCCAAAGTCACTCCGAGTTTGTTGGTATTGAGGTAGAGGAAAGTGCCGCTCCGTTCAGGATGCGGCTCGTCGCCGGGGAACGGGCCATACGTGCGCGTGACATCACCCGTTCCTGGCTTTTCGATTTTGATCACTTCGGCACCCAGGTCGGCCATGACCTTGGTACAGAAGGGGCCGGCGAAACGCTCGCTACATTCGACGATCTTGAGGCCAGTAAGGGCACCCGCCTGCATATATATCCCTCCCCCCATCTTCTGGGTGGCGCAACAGCAGATCGCTTCCCTATCGCGCGCCCGCCTGTGCAGCGGTGCTCGCACTGAAAGCAGGTCGACCGGTCTCTGTCCGAGCGGGTTCGCGAAAATGGGGCATGATGTATTTGGCAAACAGCTCCATGGAGTGGAAAATGGTCTGCTTCGGCATTCCCCCCCAGTCGAACATCACCAGCAGATGCGTCACCCCGACCGCATGATACCGCTTAATCTTTTCCAGACAGCGGAGGGGATCGCCGAAGATCGCCAGCGCATCGATTTGCTCGATCGTGGCGGAGGCGAGAAACTGTCCGACTCTGGCAAAGGCCTCGTAGCCCTTGACATCCGGACTCACCCACACCTGCCGGTAGTTGGACCGCTTGCGTTTCATCGCGGCTTCAGCTTCACGCAGCGCCTGCTCGGTGGTGTCGGCGACGTGGGTCCAAAAGACGTGGGGCAGATCGTCCGGCGGAATCCCATGCCCTGCCGCCGTGAACGTCTGGCGATAGCGGGCGAGTTGCGCCCCGGTCTCTTCGGGAGAAGGGCTCGCAGCAAAGGGGGCGGCACAGAAGGCATATCCGCGCTGGGCGATCTCTTCGGCCGACCCGGGAGAGGCGGCCGCCACCCAGATAGGAGGATGGGGTTTCTGCACCGGGCGGGGAAGCAAAGCAATATCTTGATAGTGATAAAAGCGCCCGTGGTAGGAAAAGCGCTCCTCGGTCCAGGCACGACGGATAATTTCCAGACACTCCCAAAAGCGAGCTTTGGCCGACTCGATCGGGATATTGAACCCGGCGTATTCGTGGGGTTGATACCCTCGTCCAGCACCAAAACAGACCCGTCCGTGGCTGATCAGATCGAGCTCGGCGATATCTTCCGCCAAGCGAATCGGATCGTTGACCGGCAGGACATTCACGCCGGTGCCGAGGCGGAGTGTTTTGGTGCGCTGGGAAATGGCCGCCAGGAACAGCTGCGGCGACGGAAAGACACGCTGGCTGGCCTGGAAATGGTGTTCTCCGACCCAAAATCCTTCGTAGCCCAGCTCCTCGGCATATGCTGCCTCGTCCAGCACTTCGTGGTAAAACTGCTCGTGCGAGCGCAGGTCCTCGTAATTATCCCCCAGGGTGAGAATAGAAAACCGCATGGACATCGCAGCCCTCCTTTGTGTTGGCGATCACATCTCCCCCCCCACCTGCCTCCCGCCGATTGCTCGCTCGCTTCAGTGGCGCATGGCAGCGAGCACGTCGGCAAGACCTGGATCCTGTTGGGCGAAGTCTAACTTCTCCATCCCCAGGTAGGCGTTGGGCATGGACACGAACTCTTCCGGCGGATTATCGCTGTACACTTCGAGCTCGTTGCCGTCCGGATCGCGGAAGTAAATGCTTTTCGACACTCCGCGATTCACGGTGAAC
>JANWXO010000057.1 GCA_025057295.1 Candidatus Binatia bacterium
CTAAAAGTGAGTACGTCTGCCCCTCACGGGTGAGGCGGAGCTGCCCTTGGCTTTCCTGCACTCCCTCTTCAGCTTCCCGTGGGTGTACGGGAAGCAGGTCACGGACGATCCGCCGCACCTCGGCGAACTCGCCCGGCGCAAAGACCTCCCGGTAGTCCCGCGCAACAGCCGCCGCTGCCACCATACCAAGGAGCCGCTCCGCCGCACGGTTCACCGTCGTCACAACGCCTGACCGATCGAGGGACACAACCCCGGCGTTGATATTGGCGAGGAGGATCTCCATATAGCGCCGGCGGGCCTCGAGCTCTTGATGGCTCTGCTGCAACTCTGCCGTCATGCGGTTGAAGGCCGCTACCAGCGTGCCGATTTCATCTTCGCCCTCCCCGGCAATACGGTGCGCCCAGTGCCGCTGGGCAACCTCGCGGGTGCCTTCGGCGAGCCGCTGCAGCGGCACGGTGATCTTTTTGGCCATAAAAAGCCCCACCCACACCGCGGAGAAGACGACCACCAGGGTGACGAGGGACATCGTGATCAGATAGTTGTTCTTGATCGGTTGCTTGAGCACTTTGAGATGGCGGTATTCGCGAAACGCGTTTATCAGCTGGGTGCTGCGCCGGGCGACATTCTGCGGCACGAAAAACCCGACGATCACTGCGCCGACCACATAGCCGCGAGAGTCGAGCGGGACAGCACCGCACACCACTTCCATGCCAGCAACCGAGCGGATGAAGCGGACCTCTTCATTCTGCCACACCCGCTCCAAGAAGGCTGCATCCTGCCCGCTTTCTTCCCCCGCCCTGACGTCAGGAGCAGTAGCCACAGCGAGCAGCTCCCCGTCTCGCGAGACTACGGCAATCCGGCCGACATTGAGGACCCGGCGTTTTGTCGCGATCAGCTCTTGCACAGCCCGCCTTGTGCGACCCTCGAGCAGGCCATCCCCCGACAGCTCCACCGCGAGATCGCGGGCGTAAAAGAGGGCCTCATCCGCCAAGTGGTCGTAAAAGGCACCGGTCACCTCGAGCGACCCCTCCAACGCCCCTTCGATTTGCATGGCGAACCAATTCTCCACCGACTTGGTGAGAAACCCGACCCCGATGAGAAAGAGCAGAATGGCAGGGAAGAGGGAGATCGCGACGAAAGCGAGGACTAAACGGAAGCGGAGATGGGAGCCGAGCAGCTTACGGCGACGTTCGTAGAAGAGCTTGATCAGATTCCGCCCGACGAGAAAGACGAGCAGGACGAGCAGGATGATATTCAGGTTGATCAAGAGGACAAAGACGATGTTGCTCACGAAGCTGTCACTGTCGCTGATCTGGGGAGGACGGTTTTGCAGAAAGGCGAAGAGGAACACGCCGAGCGCAGCGGCGAGGATAATCACCCCCTCCCATCGCTGACGGCGCCTCTGTTCCTCCGACACCAGGTCGCGTTGGTCCTGCTCCACGCTCCCACTCCTTTAGCGACGGAATAAGAAGAAGAGCAGGGACAAGAGCGCACTCAACAACACACAGGTCGCAAGGGGGAAATAAAAGGAGAAGTTGTCGCGCTGCACGTAAATATCGCCGGGGAGGCGACCGAGCCAGGGCAGCTTCGCTCCTGTCGTGAGCAGGACCCCGACCAGCAGCAGAACCCCGCCGATGATCATCAACAGTTTCCCAAGTTCTGTCACGTCCACCCCCGGGTCAGAAGAGTTCTTCCTGGTTTCCTCCCCCAGGCCGGACCAGTCCGAAATGGCTATACGCCTTCAGCGTCGCCATCCGCCCGCGGGGGGTGCGTTGCAGATACCCTTCCTGGATGAGATAGGGCTCATAGACATCCTCGATCGTCCCTTTTTCCTCTCCAATAGCCGCAGAGATTGTTTCAATACCAACCGGCCCACCGTTAAATTTATCGATGATGGCACGGAGAAGCGCACGGTCCATCTTGTCGAAGCCAGCGTCGTCGACCTCTAGCAGGGCCAGTGCCTCCTGCGCAACCTCACGCGTAATGACGGGCGCCCCCTTGACCTGGGCAAAGTCTCGGACGCGCCGGAGGAGACGATTGGCAATGCGAGGGGTCCCCCGCGAGCGACTGGCAATCTCCATAGCGCCACTCGCATCGATCGCCACATTGAGAATCGCTGCGGAACGACGAATGATCAGTTCCAGCTCCGCTACCTGGTAGAAATCGAGGCGAAACGTCGAGCCAAAGCGGTCACGCAAGGGTGACGTCAGCAATCCAGCCCGAGTAGTGGCTCCAATCAAGGTAAAGCGCTTCAGCGGCAGCCGGACGGTGCGTGCCGACGGTCCCTGGCCGATCACCAGATCGAGCTGAAAATCTTCCATTGCCGGGTAGAGAAACTCTTCCACCACCCGATTCAAGCGATGAATCTCATCGATGAACAACACATCCCCAGTTTCCAGATTGGTCAGAATGGCCGCGAGGTCGCCCGGACGCTCGATGACCGGACCGGTGGTCGTTCGAATCTCTACTCCCATCTCCCGCGCAATAATGTAGGCGAGGGAGGTTTTCCCCAATCCCGGCGGGCCGCAGAACAGGAGGTGATCGAGCACATCTCCCCGCTGTTTGGCCGCATCGATAGCGATGCGAAGGTTCTGCTTGACCACGTCTTGGCCAATGTATTCGCTGAGCGTACGCGGGCGCAGGGAGCTTTCAACCTGTCCCTCTTCTTGCCGTTCTCCTTCGAGGAAGCCCGCCGTGGCTGCGAAGGCTGGGGCGGCAGGCTGCATCTCCGGGACAGCGGGGGTCTTTTTGCGACTCATGCGCTCAAACTCCGCAACGATGCGCGAATCATTTCAGCAATATCGGTGATGCCGCGCCGCACCACCTCGCGCACAGCCTTCTCTGCTTCTCCCCGTCGGTAGCCAAGATTGACTAACGCCGAAATCGCCTCGCTGGCCAGAGCCGCTTGCTCTCCCATGCCGGCAAAGTGGCCGTCGTCCGACGCCCCGACTTTCTCCCGGAGCTCGACGATTAAGCGCTCGGCCGTTTTCTTCCCCACTCCCGGCACGGCGAGCAGCCGTGCCACGTCTCTCGTGCGCAGCGCAGTCTCTAGTTCGTCTACCGGGATTCCGGACAGGACGTTCAGCGCCAAACGCGGACCGACACCGGTAACCCCCTTCAACAAGAGAAAGAGCGTCTTCTCCTTCTCCTCCAAAAAGCCGTACAACTGCAAGGCGTCTTCGCGCAGGTGGGTGTATACGTGCAGGCTGACCCGCTCGTGTACCGCGGGGAGACGGGAAAAGGTCTGCAGGGAGACAAAAACCTGGTAGCCAACCCCCTGCACGTCCACGATGAGTTGTTCTGGGGTCTTTTCCACGAGAATGCCGGTCAGACGAGCGATCATGGGATACACACTCTGGCCATCACCAGTACAGGCACCTACAAGAATACCGATCACGGGGCTGTCACTCGATACCATCCCAGCCGCTAGAGGTATGACCGCCTCATTATCGCTTCACCTCTTGCACCTGTGCCGCAAATCGCACCGTATGTAAATGACAAATCGCAGCCGCAAGTGCATCCGTGGCATCCTGGCTCACTGGCAATCCCCCTGCACCGAGCTTTGCCTCTCCTCCGAGTAAGGTCAACACCGCTCTTTGCACCTGGTGTTTTTCGGCTCTCCCATAGCCGACAACAGCGGTCTTAATTTCCGCCGGGCTATACTCGACCAGACGTATTCCGGCCTGCGCTCCTGCCAAGAGGACAACCCCGCGCGCTTCACCCAAACGAAACGCGCTCTGGACGTTATAGGCGAGAAACGCCTTTTCCAAGCTGAGGACCTGCGGCTTCCAGGTGTGGATGACATCGACAAGGCCGCTATAGATGACCCGCAACCGCTCTGGCAACGCACGAAATCCTGGTGCCGTCAGTACACCGCCGGCACAAAACCTGATCGTCCGCCCCTGCTGCTCTACCACCCCCCATCCCGTCCGCACCGAGCCTGGGTCGACCCCTAAGACCCGGAGCGGCAAGACTGAGCGTTGCTCTCCCATGACTGCCTCGCCCCCTCTCAGCTCTTACGCTGCACTCAGCCGCTCGACCTCTTCCTCCGCAATTGTGACATTGGCAGACACGCTCTGCACGTCATCATGTTCCTGCAAGGCATCGAGCAATTTGAGCGTTTGCTCCGCCTCTTTGCCAGAAAGGGAGACGGTGTTCTGCGGTACCATCGTCACCTCCGCCGACGCCATCGCAATGCCTGCTTTTTCCAGCGCCCCGCGCACAGCCTCGAAGTCTTCAGGGGCGGTGACGATTTCAAACAGCTCGTCGCCGCTGCTCACGTCCTCGGCACCGGCATCGAGCGCCAACTCGATCAACCGGTCTTCCTCCACCTGGCTTTTGTCCACCGTGATCACCCCTTTCTTGGTAAACATCCAGGCCACCGAGTTGGGAGCTCCTAAACTGCCGCCGTGCTTGGCGAAGAGGTGGCGCACTTCCGAGACAGTGCGGTTCTTATTGTCGGTCAGCACCTGGAGCATAATCGCCACTCCACCCGGCCCGTGCCCCTCGTACACTACCTCTTCATACGAGACTCCTTGCAACTCACCCGCCCCTTTCTTCACCGCCCGTTCGATCGTCTCGCTCGGCATACTGGCAGCCTTCGCCGCAGCGATTGCCGTACGCAAGCGCGGATTGGCACTGGGATCGCTCCCCCCCATCCGTGCGGCAATCGTGAGGTCTTTGATCAGCTTGGTGAATATCCGCCCCCGCCGGGCATCTTTCAGGGCTTTCTTATGCTTGATCGTGCTCCACTTAGAATGGCCAGACATAAGTCCTCCCCGCTCTCGGCAGAAAGTCTCGCTCAGTGTTACCACATTCCCTGGGTGGAGTAAACGAGCGAACGGCGCGGAGAGCAGAGCTCTACACCGATTATGATCGCGAAAAGATTATAGTTTTTGCAAGATGTCGGCCCTCAGCGCAGTCGCAAGGTCAACAGCGCACGCGCGTTGAACAGCGCATCGTTGCGACGCGACGTGGCCGGTGGCCGGGTGACCCACAGAGGACTGTAAAACAGGCCGACACTGAAACTGAATCGCTCAGTCAGCGGGTAGGTGATGCCAGCGCTGGCGGAGAAGGTCCACGTCCCGGCGCTCAGGCGACGGCGGTCGCGCAATCCAAAGGTGAGCGCATCGACCTGAAAGCGGGTATCTAAAAAGTTGCCCGCAACGGCCAGGTAAGGCGTGAGCCCTCTGGCGCGCTCGATACGATACGCCCCGCTCAGTTCGATACCCCCGTAGCGCAGGGTGGCAGTATCGGCAGATTCCTTCTGGCAGCCGAACAGATTCTGCGGGGTCCCAGGGGGGAACCGTACAACCTCGCGCCAGCAGGTAAAGGCACCCTCGACCTCACCGAGCTGGCCGTATGCACGGAGGCCGACTGTCCACGGATTGCGCTCATACAGCGGCCGTTCGAGCGCAAACGCGAACAGATTGGGCTCGACTCCGAACACTTTGATCGGGGGCAGGTATGAGAGGATGAGGGACAGACGCCACGGTAATCCTACCGTAAGACGCGGTCTGAAAAAAATTGGGGCCTTATTGAAATCTTCTTCCTTGACGCCGTTAAACCCAACCCTCCGCTTCGCCTTGTTGACCTTGGGAATCCAGTCAAGTTCAACCCCGATTTCGACCGCGCCGGGCTCTCGGCCACGCGGCGTGCCTAAGCCAGCCAGGAGAGAGACCGACGTGAAATAGTTCAAGGCCCAGGCCTCTGGACGATCCGCTGCCAACTGCTCGGTCTGTCCCCCGGCGACGGCCTTCCCCGCTAGGGTTCCTAGTACCAGGAAGCACCCAAGCCAGGCTGCTTGGAGCGTAGACCTCCTCACGGTCTTCCAGCTCCCCCGATTCAGACACGCACCGCAAAAGAGCGCGCTCACTGGGGCGGAGCGGCACCACCGTTAATCCAATCTTCAATCGTGTCGAGCTCACTCGCAGAAAGACAGCAGTTCACCGGCGGCATACGCGCTCCGACGATGTTCTCGCCCGTGACCTTCTGAAAGAGGTAACTCGACCCGGCATCCCCTGGGTTGACGAGGAAGCGCGAGCGAATTTGCGTGCTCCTGACAGGCACGAGGGCCCGGAAAGCCCTACCTGCACTGAGGTCGAGCCCTTGTGCCGGGGAGGGGCCGACGTGACAGCCGGTCCCGGCGCAGCGCGTGGAGAAAATGGCTTGCACGGGGGCAAAGGAGGTATCCGAAGCGGCAGAGACGATCACAAATCGCTGAGTCCCTTGTGTCCACTGGAGCCGCAGCGTCGCCTGTCTCGTTTCCCCACTACCCCTGTCCTCTGCCCTGACCGGGGCGACAATCAACTCACCAGTATCAGAATCCACCGCAATCTGCGCAGAGGTAGGGTCGAGGATGTTGAGGAAGCTAAATAAGCGCGGGCTCTCCCCGACCCTCCCTCCGGGCTTGGAGATGAAAACGTCCCGCTCGAGAACCCGAGTTTGCTCGCCCGGGGCGCTGATTTCGACCCCTATACGATGAAACCCAGGAGTCAGCTCGCCAAAGTTCACCAGGAGAGAGAAAGACGAGTTCAGCGGCGTCCCAGGACCGAATTTGTCAACCACATCTTGCCGAGGCCCACAGCAAGGGATCACCACGTCGGTGGTGACACCGTCGAGGCGTAGCTTCACCGTGACTGGCTTTCCCTCTTCAGTAAACGCCCACCCCGATACCTGATCGACGCCTGACGCATCAGGAACTGGGTTTTCGAGGTTCGCTTCGATGTGTGCCCGTGCCGCTGTAGCCATCACAGCTACAACAGCGACCATCATGCTCCAGTACCCCCACTGCTTTTTCATCGGTCCCTCCTTACGTAGGCAACAGTGTGGAAACCGAGGCGCAGAGCGAAGCGCTTTTACTCTTGTTTTCCCATTCGGACAATCCGCCTTGAGGAGGTTTTTTCCTCCCTCTGCCGTATAAGGACGAGCTACACCGTGAGCAGAAGGCAGGACTCCGCTGAACAGGGGGGTCTGTTCCCAGAGCGATGACAGTCAAATCAGGGTGGATTGTGCCCCCCAGATCCATGCAACCGCGTTCAAAATCAGATCTGGAGAAGACGCTACCCGTTTGGCAGGTTAGGATCAGAGACGACGCAGGTAGCAGCCCGCTGCAGGGTGAGAGAAGAGGCAGGGGGCTCCTTGGGAAAAGGAGCCCCGCGCGCTTCTGGGAACAGGGACCAGGATGCAGGCGATGGCGAAGGTACCGCTACTCGATCACATGCAGTTCCGCTCGCCGGTTCATCGCGCGCCCTTCGGGATTGTCACTACCATCCGGGTTGGTATTGGGCGCGACAGGCTGACCTTCACCCATCCCGACCGTCTCTAACCGGTCAGCCGCGATGCCCTTGGACACCAGATAGCGCTTGACGGCATTCGCCCGCCGCTGCGAGAGGCGCAGGTTGTACGCTTCGGTCCCGATGGCATCGGTATGACCTTCGATTCGCACCCGCACGGTGGGATTCTCTCCCAAGATCCGCGCGGCTTCATCCAGCACCGGCTCGAACTCGGGCTTAATATTGGCCCGATCGAAGTCGAAATTGATTCCGCGCAAGATAATGCGCTTCGCCTCAGGTGGCGGCGGGGGCGGTGGAGGGGGCGGCGGGGGCGGGGGCGGCGGTGGAGGCGGTGGAGGCGGTGGGGGTTCTTCTGGCGCCAGCGCCGCACAGAGGATACCGCCGATCAACGCTCCTGCAGTTGCACCAATGGCAATCCCAGCCGCCCGGTCATCCTCGCTGTCGCCAATCTCTGGACCGAGCCCGGCGCCTGCACCGCCACCTACGAGCGCACCAGCTATCCCGCACAACACTGCCAGGTCTCGCTGTTGCTGGGTCATGGCGCAACCACTCAGGCTGACCAGCGCAGACCCCCACAGCACCCAAAAACCAAATCGGTGTTTCATCTCTCCCCCTCCTTCCTTACCTTGGGGTCGATCTTCTCCTTGCCATGTCCGCCACCGTGATGGAGGACACATTTTTGTTCTTTACCTGAATTTTCACCAATACGCAAATAGCCCTGCAACCCAAGAGAGCGACTCACAGTGCGATTTGCTCTGTGTCCTTTTCCCCAGGAATATCCTTTTGGATACGCTGTCCTCCGTTCCCCGGGCTGCCGCTTCACAAGAAGGCGTGTAGGTGGAGTAGTGAGGAGGAAAGAAAAACGATACCTAGCATGTAGAGGGGGGTGCGATAGCGCGCACGTCCTTCGCAACAGAAAGGGTACCCTCGTGCACGCAGCGACGATTTTGGCTCATACAGGTGTCGTGTTCGGCCTCGCCGGCTTGTTCTTCGGCCTCCTGGCGTGGTTCTACCACTCTCCCTACGGTTTCCCCATGTCGTTCGGAGGTGCGCTCCTGCTTCTCTCGAGCGGAGCTTTCGGTTGGTATTACGGATTTCGCCCCCTGTGGAGGCCACGCGGCTGGGAAGATACTGTCGCGGGGGACGGTCAGACCTTTGTCGTGTTCACCCAGCAGTATCCCCCGTATATATCGCGCACAGCCCGGCGCGAAAGCAGAGCGCGGTTCGGGACTGCCGTCTATCCTCTCGTCGGAGAGGAGATCGCTGACGAGGCGCATCCGCTCTATGGAATGCAGTGGCGCGTTGCCCGTGATGCAGAGGAGGGACACCGCTGGGTCGTCCATCTGTTGCGAGAGGGGAAATTCGAGGAATTGGAAGCGTTCCGCGTACGGGTGGAGCAGGAGCAATGACAGCAAGTGACATCTTGACACACTCCCTCTTTCGCACGATCCCACCAGCAGGAACGCGGGAGCGGGTTTGTCCTGACGAGGGAGAACTTATACAGGGGTAAAGTGGGGGATCGAGATCTCCTCCGTTCGGTCCTCGAACGTCACCTGTACCGGCATGCCGATATACACCTGCTCTGGCGGACATCCCACGATGTTACACATCATCTGAGGGCCTTCCTCGAGAGTGACCAAGGCAACCACATAGGGCACATCGGCAGCAAAGGCGGGCGAGACCGGTCGATAGACAATGGTAAACGAAAGCACCTTGCCCCTCCCCGAGGCTCTGACCCACTCGACTTGCTCGCTCATGCAGGCCGTGCAGTACAGACGAGGATAAAACTGATAGTGCCCGCAGGCGACACACTTCTGGATGCGCAGTTCATGTTTCCGACAGCCCTCCCAATACGGTTGGGTCTCGCGCGTCGGAACGGGAACGGGTTTTCCTGCTGGGGTCGCCATCAGCTTCTCTCCTTTGCCAAGATCATGGTGCAGTGCGTCGACATAATCCCCCCTTGGCCATGGACGAGGGCGATTTCCGCTCCATCCACCTGGCGTGGTCCGCATTCCCCGCGCAACTGTCGCACCGCCTCGGTGACGGAAAACAACGAACCTGGATGCCCAGGGTGACAGTGGGACATGAGACCGCCGTGCGTGTTCACCGGCAGTACGCCGCCGAGTTCGATGCGACCCCCTTCGACGAACCGCCCCCCTTCTCCCTTGGGACAGAACCCTAAATCCTCGAGCTCGATGATAACGACCGGGGTAAAGCAATCGTACAACTCAGCGACGTCCACATCTTGCGGTCCTACTCCGGCCATGGCATACGCCCGTTCGCCCGCCTCCTTCGCGGCCGAGGTCGTGAGACTACGCGCCTGGCTGATATGTTCGTGAGAGTGACCTTCTCCCACCCCGAGGATGTACACCGGCTTTTTCCGAAAGTCTCTTGCTCGCTCGGCTGCGGTCATCACGATCGCAGCCCCTCCATCGGAGACGAGGGAGCAGTCGAGCAGGTGCAAGGGGTAGGCAATCATCTTCGAGTTCAGCACGTCCTCGATCGTAATCGGCTGGCGCATCTGGGCCGCGGGGTTGAGCGCAGCGTGCTTGCGACAGGCGACCGCGACGGCGGCAAACTGTTCACTCGTGGTCCCATAGGCGTGCATATGAGCCTGGGCAAGGAGCGCGTAGAAGGCAGGGATCGGCGGGCCATAGGGGCGCTCGAACTGAGCGTGGCCAGCGGTGGACATCACCTCGATCGCCTTATCGCGCGACAGCCCTGACAGCATGTTATCCGCCATCGTGATGAGCACCGTGTGACAGATGCCGGTGGCAATGGCGGAGGCCGCATGGTGCATGATGGCTAGGGTCGTCCCTCCACCCGTTGCCACGTTGAGACAGTAGCGAGGGAAGATCTGCATGTACTCGGCGATCATCTCGGCGTGGTAGAGATAGGGCTCGACGAAGGAGTTACAGGTGATCAGGCCATCGACCTGGTCCTTCGTGATGCCCGCGTCCTCGAGCGCCAGCTTAGCCGCTTTCACATAGAGTTGGGTGGCACTCAGGTGAGGCACAACCCCCACTTCGGTATCGGCTGCACCGACAATGGCCACTGCGCCGCGGAGAGATTCCATCGTGCTACCTCCCTATATACTCGCCACTCCGGAGCGGCTGCAGGCGTATCCTACCGCCTCTGGGTCGTCGCTGCAAACACCCGCCGCTCTCATCCGCTCTTTCATTGGTCGCTGCTGGCCAGAAGACGCACGACGCCTACCGTGCCGTGACGCCCCCATCAACGACAAAGACACCACCAGTGACAAACGCCGCCTCATCCGACGCCAGATAGAGGGCCATGTACGCGATATCGATCGGCTTGCCCGCCCGGTGCAGGGGAGTATTGTCGAGATACGCTTGGAGCAAGCGCTGGCTACTGGAGATCTCCGCGGTCATGGGGGTCTCGATAAATCCCGGACAGATCACGTTGGAGCGGATATTCTGCGGAGCATAAGTCGTCGCAATCGAGCGGCTGAGGGCGATCATCCCGCCCTTCGAGGCAGAGTAGGCGTGGTAGTTGGTGCCGATGAGGCCAGCAGCGGAGGCGGTATTGACGATCGACCCCCCTCCTGCCTTGATCATCTCGGGAATGGCATACTTGCAACACAGATACATGCCCTTCAGGTTGATATTTACGGTCATCTCCCAAATCTCGGTATCGACGCGAGTGACGGGTCCGTCTTTTCCGCGCAGGTAGACGCCGGCGTTGTTGTACAGCACGTTGAGCATGCCGAACGTCCGCACCGCGTAGGCAACCCCCTCCTGGACCTGCTCGGCATCCGCGACATCCATGCGCCGGCCCACCGCTTCGCCACCAGCCGCTTTGACCCGCTCGAGCGTTTGCTTGATGCCCTCTTCATTCACATCAGTCACGACCACACGAGCTCCCTCGACTGCAAACAGCACGGCCGCTTCCTGCCCTTGCCCAGAACCGGCACCGGTAATCAACGCTACTTTCCCTTCGAGTCGCATAGTCACCTCGGATGTCCTGGCAATACGGGTGAGGATGCTCTGGTCCTATACTCCACCTGGGCAGCCGAGTCTAGGTGCGCGGCAGCGCTCAAGACGCTGGCGCCGCTTCGATCACGTCCACGCCAGGAGGGACGGCAAAGCGAAAGAGGGCATCATCGGGAAGCGCAGTGCGATCGATGTTGGTAAAGCGCACCTGGGTGGTATTCCCCAAAGGATCGGTAATCGTCGCTTGCAGGATATCAAAGGTTTCGGCATCAACCTCAAGATCCAGCAGGCCGGTCGCCTCCGCTTCCTGTCTCGGCGTCAGACGCAGGCGATAGGTCCGCTCCGTCGCACCGCGGAGCGAGGGGAGAAAATCACGGTCTAAGCGACCAACGCCGGTCAAAAACGACACCGGCACCTGCGAACGAAATGCCTGCTGAAACGGCATGCGAATGACCTGTTTGTCCTGCGGCTGGTATAACCAAAAGAAGGTCCCATCGGCAACCACGAGCTGTTCGGGTTCGTGAAACTCCCAGCGCATGCGTCCGGGTTTTTTGAAAAAGACCGTTCCTCGCGACTCGACTTTTTGCCCGAGGGTGGCCGATTCCACCGTCTGCACGAAGTCGGCACGGAACCCGCTGGTCGTGTCATAGCGCTTTTGCAGTCTGTCCACGATCTCCGCGACAGAGGTCGAGTGCGCAGAGGCCTCAGCGATACGCACACACGCGCCGCTCCACCACACAAGGACCAGCAGAAGGCAACGGACACAGGAAGCACGCATAGAGCGAGTATAGCGCACCCTGGAGGGAGAAAAAGGGCACACGGGGATCGAGCCGTCGTCTTCTCGCCTATTCCTGCCGTCCCGCCTGCACCAAGACCTCACGCGGCTTGCCGGCTTCAGCAGCAGGAGCGACAAGCCCTTCCCGTTCCATGCGCTCGATCATACGCGCCGCACGGTTATAGCCGACACGCAGGCGGCGCTGGAGCCAAGAGATCGACGCTTGGCGGCTCTCCATGACGAGTTCGCGCGCCTGTTCGTACAGTTCGTCATAGAGGTCCTCGTCAGCCCCTTCGACCGCCTTCTCACTGCGCGCTTTCTCCAGCGCGGCCATAAACTCGGCGTCGTACATCGGCTTGCCTTGCTTTTTGATGAACGACACCACCTTGCGAATCTCCGGCTCAGAAACAAACGCGCCATGGATACGCTGGGGCTTGGCACTGCCCGGAGGCAGGAAGAGCATATCTCCTTCTCCCAGGAGGCGCTCGGCGCCAATGGTGTCGAGGATGGTGCGTGAATCGATGCGCGACGATACCTGAAAAGAGATACGCGCCGGAAAATTCGCCTTAATCAGGCCGGTGATCACATCGACCGAGGGGCGTTGCGTCGCCAAGATCAGATGAATCCCGGCCGCCCGTCCCATCTGGGCTAAACGGGTAATGGGTTCTTCGATCTCCCGTCCTACGGTCAACATCAGGTCGGCGAGCTCATCGACGATGACGACAAGATAGGGCAGCCGCTGGTGGTGCAGACCATTCTCGCGTTCCACTCCGGTGCGGGCAACCCGGGGC
Source organism: Candidatus Binatia bacterium (assembly GCA_025057295.1). Taxonomy (GTDB): domain Bacteria; phylum Desulfobacterota; class Binatia; order Bin18; family Bin18; genus JANWXO01. The sequence continues at coordinate 12,815 of JANWXO010000057.1, forward strand.
GGCGCGGCCTCTCCGCCTTCTCCCTCTTCAACCACCTCAGTTAACTGAATGATCTCACCCCCTCCCGGCAGCGGAGTCTCCACCAAACGATTATAGGCCGCGATGTTGCGTACCCCTTTGTCGCGCAACAGCTTATAGCGGTACTCCATGCGCCGCACGACCTCCTGCAGCGCAGCTCCGGCTTCCTTGGGATTGGTTACCACGCGCGAGAGCTGATGCGGGAGCTCCTCGTAGAGCGACAGCTCGAGCATCTTCGGGTCAATCATGATAAAGCGGACGTCGCGTGGCGCTGCCCGATACAGCAGGCTCATGATCATCACGTTGAGCGACACCGACTTGCCGGTACCGGTGGCGCCGGCTACCAAAAGATGCGGCATCCGCACCAAGTCCGCGACGATCGGGTTGCCAACCGTGTCTTTGCCCAAGGCAAGGGTCAGTGGCGACTCCGACTGCTGAAAGCCCGGACTGTCGAGAATCTCTCGCAAACACACCCGCTCGCGACGCGGGTTGGACACTTCAATCCCGACGACCGCTTTGCCGGGAATGGGGGCGAGAATCCGCACCGACACCGCCCGCAAGGCCATTTGCAGGTCATCGGCGAGAGAGACCACACGGTTGACTTTGACTCCAGGAGCAGGCTCGAACTCGTAGGTGGTAATCACCGGTCCGGGGCGGACGGCAACTACTTTCCCCTCAACGCCAAAATCCCCCAATTTGCTCTCTAAGATGCGAGAGCTTGCGTGCAGCGCTTCCTCATCGACCTTGACGGCGAGTCGTACGGGAGGATCGAGCAGGGAGAGGGAGGGCAATTTATACGGCCGCGTATTGCCCAGTGCTTCAGGGACCGCCTGTGCCGTAGAGGCTTTCGGCGCCGGAGCCGACGGCAGAGGATGGCTGATAATGATCGGGGGGAGGGTGTCCTCGCCGCGGGCTTCCCCCTGGAGGAGCGGCCTCGCCGGGGCTTTCTTGCTCCCACTGTCCTTACGGAGGGCCACTTTACTGGCAGACAGCTGCGGTTCGGGAGGTAAAGCGGCAGGCCGTCTCCATGGCACTCGCGACAGCAAGCCGTGCAGTCGAGTGGGGAGACCACAGAGCCATGCCCACGACCTCTTCAGGATCGTCACACTACCGACAGCAATACCTACGCCCAGCCAGCGGAGAGAGAGGCGTGTGAAGCCCATAAACGAGCCGAGGAGGACGGCAGCCAACACGACATAAGACCCCTCACGGTTCAACGCCGCATGCAAGTGGAAAGCGAGAACCCCCCCGATCCACCCTCCTGCCTCTGCGACCGGGCGCCGTTCGGCGGCAAACCAGAGGGCTAAAAAAGTCGCTCCTGAAAGCGTAAACACCACATACGAAACCGTCTGTGAAATAGGGGCAGGGTAGCGTACCAGACCAAAGAGGACAGCCGCAAGGTAGAACAGGAAGCCTGGGACGACGTAGGCGGCTTTCCCCAGCGCTGGGCAGAGCAGCTCAGCTAGAGCATACCCGGTGAAACCACCCTGATTGCTGTATGGGTCTCCAGGCTGATACGAACTCAGAGCGAAAATAAAAAAGAGGGCTAGGGCCACACAGACGACCCCAACCACCTCACCGCCAAAGGAATACTCCTCTGACCGTGGCGTGCGTCCTACCGCCATTGCCACCTCCCCTCATCACATCTCCATCACAAACGGCAGTACGACCGGACGGCGGCCCAGCGTCCGGCGGAAATAGCGACGCAGCGACAACCGCACCTGCTCTTTCACCGTCCCGATATCGGTACGCGACTCCGGAGGAAGTTCCTCCAGCGCCACCCGTACCGCTTCTTTCGCCGCCTCAAATCCCTCTCCATTGGTTGTCGCGAGAAAACCGTGCGACAGGAGATCCGGTCCGACCAGGAGTTCACCGGTGTGCTGTGCCACCCCCACAATCGCAACGACTACCCCATCCTCTGCGATGTGGCGCCGGTCGCGCAACACCGCTTCCTCAACCCCCCCTAAGCCATCGACAAACACACGTCCAGCAGGCACCGGTTCGCCAACCCGAGCCCCTGTGGCGGTAATTTCCAATACCTGACCGTTCTCCAACAGAAAGATAGCGTCGGGCGCAAGCCCAACTTCACGTGCCAGCTGGCAGTGCCGCACCAGATGTCGGTACTCCCCGTGAATAGGGACAAAATAGCGGGGCCGGACGAGGTTCAACATCAGTTGCAGCTCTTCCTGACTCGCATGACCAGAAACGTGCACACAGGCGATCGCTTCGTAATAGACCTCTGCCCCGCGACGGCACAGATGATCGATCAGCCGAGCGATCGTCCGTTCATTCCCGGGGATCACACGAGCAGAAAGGATCACGCAGTCTCCAGGGCCGAGCTTGATGTGGGGGTGATCATCCACCGCGATACGGGCGAGCGCCGAGAGCGGTTCTCCCTGAG
>JANWXO010000058.1 GCA_025057295.1 Candidatus Binatia bacterium
TCGGTCAACTCCACCGCCCGTGTCAAGTACGCGTGATCAAAAGTCGCTTCGTATAGGTCAAGCAGTGCAGCCGCCAGAAAGGCGTAATCGTCGAGATAGGCGTTGAACTTTGCCTGCCCATCCTTAAAACAGTGCAGCAGCCGCCCGTCCGTGTACAGGTGAGTCAAGAGAAAATCCGCCGCCTGCTGCGCGATCTCCACGTACCGCGTCTCCCCGAGTGTCAGGTATGCGTCGACAAATGCCGAAATCATCAAGCCGTTCCAGCTCGTGAGCATCTTCTCGTCCCGTAGCGGTTTAACTCTCGTCTCGCGAACGGCAAACAGCATGCGCCTCGCCTCAGCCAACAACCGCTCAACCTCCTCCCGATCCCGCCGGAACAGGGCGGCCAATTGCTCGAGGGTCAAGGTAGGATGGAGAATGTTCCGATGTTCAAAATTCCCCACCTCGGTCACATCGTAATAGCGGCAGAAAATCTCACCGACCTCATCCCCCAGCACGCGCATCACTTCCTCGCGGCTCCACAAGAAAAACTTCCCCTCCTCCCCCTCCGAGTCGGCATCCTGGGTTGAGTAAAACCCACCCTGGGGATCGCGCATCTCGCGTTCCACATAGGCCAGGATGTCTGCTGCCACGTGGCGGAAGAAGGGGTCTGTAGTCGCTCGATACGCCTCTAGATAGAGCCGAGCCAACAAGGCGTTGTCGTACAACATCTTCTCGAAATGAGGCACGAGCCAACGCGCGTCTACGGAGTAGCGATGAAATCCACCGCCGAGGTGATCATACACACCTCCCGCAGCCATTTTTCGCAAGGTATGAGTGGTCACCTCTAGATAGCGCGTATCCCCGGTAGCGTGGTACTGACGCAGGAAAAAGGCAAATACCGAAGAGTTTGGAAACTTGGGGGCGCCACCGAGACCGCCATACACAGGATCGACGTATTGCGCCAGACTCGCAGCTGCCTTTGCCAAGGTGTCCTCGTGCAACGGACGTGCTGTTTGCTGGTGATGCGACAGTTTTTCTAACTGAGCCACGATCTGCGCTGTCGCACGCTCCACCTCGTGCGGGCGCTCAGCATAAGCCTGCGCTACTGCCCGTAGCACCCGTGCGAACCCGGGTATATTATGGCGGTCGACCGGCGGGAAATACGTGCCTCCGTAAAACGGTTTTCCCTCTGGGGTTAAGAAGACCGTCAGCGGCCATCCACCGCGTCCGGTCAACATCTGGACGGCATTCATGTAGATCTCATCAACATCCGGCCGCTCTTCACGATCAACTTTGACGTTGACAAACAGTTCGTTCATCAATGTGGCGATCTCTTCGTTCTCGAACGACTCATGTTCCATCACATGGCACCAGTGGCACGCCGAATATCCCACACTGAGCAAGATCGGCTTGTTTTCTGCCTTGGCCTTGGCAAATGCCTCCTCACCCCACGGATACCAATCGACCGGGTTGTGGGCATGCTGCAACAGGTAAGGACTGGTCTCGTGAATTAAACGGTTCGTGAATCGAGGTGTCCCTGGGTGATCCATAACAGGCTGTCCTCTCTACAGGTGATAGAGTCGCTGCGCCTCCTTTTTCAGCTCCGCACGAAAATCCGGATGCGCAACCTCTATCAATGCTGCCGCACGCTGTCTCAGGCTCTTTCCTCTGAGCGACGCAATGCCGTACTCCGTTACCACATAGTCCACAAAGGCCCGCTGTGCCGTGACCACACTGCCTGGTTCCAGCACTGGAACAATGCGGGAAATGCGCTGTCCGTTGACCACCGCGCTTGATGGCGTCACAATCACCGCCCGCCCCGGATTGCAATAAGCAGCCGTAATAGTAAAAATCGCTTGCCCGCCCGTTCCTGTATACATGAACGGGCCAATCGATTCGGAACAGGCCTGCCCCCCGAGGTCGACAGCCATCGCATTGTTCACCGCGACGTAGTTCTTCTGGTTGACCAGCAACCGCAGGTCATCCGTGTAGGTAAAATCATAAAACTCGAACGTCGGATTACCATCAATGATCTCCAGCTCATCGGGAAATACGCCAATCCCGCCACTTGCGACCACCTTCCCCGGATGCACGGTCTTATATTTCCCCGTAATCACCCCTTTCTGCACCAAACGCGCGACCCCACCGGGAATCACTTCCGTATGGATCCCCAAGTCGTTCTTGTGATCCAGATACATCGCTAACGGTGAGGACACGCTCCCCAGGCCGATCTGAATCGTATCCCCATCCTTGATAAGCTCGTTTGCCACAAGGGTACAGATGACTTCTGTCGCCGCCACCTCCTCTTCGGTACGCGCGGTGGGTGGAAGCACGGCCGGCGGGGCGGTTGGTTCTACGAAAGCCGTAATCTCCGACGTATGAATGTAGTTTTCACCAGCAGTGCGAATGTAGTCCTCATGAACCTCGGCAATCACGACCCGCGCGGCTGCCGCCATTGTCTTCGACATAAACAACCCCGTCCCGAAACTGCAATACCCATGCTTATCGGGAGGAGATACGGGAGTGAGATAGACATCACAGACCATCCCGGGTGGGAGTTCTTTGTGGCGGTAATACATCACGGGGATAAAATCGACCTTCCCTTTCGCCATAAGCGGTCGGGTGGTCGCACCGAGATACGGAGTTTGCAGCGTCAATGTCTCGCTCCCCTCCGGTTGATCCCACTCAAAGAGCGGACCAATCGTACACACCTTAACCCCCTGGAGTTCATGCCGGCGTGCCATCAACGCCGCACACAACGTCACCGGAGTAGCGTGGAGCCAATTGACCTGCACGGTATCCCCATCACGGACAAACTTCAATGCTTCCTGTGCTGACATCAACTTCTTCCCACAGCGGTCGCGCCAATTCATAACGCACCCTCCCAGAAAACTTTTCTCGCAACATCAGATCACGAAGGGCAAAAAAGTAAAGCCACACGACTCGTTTCGTTGTCTCCTTGCCGGTGCTATACTATGCACCACGTTTCGAACATAACTCTCTCGCCAGGAGGGACATATGGAGATCCGCATCGAATACTGCGCTGCCTGAGGATACGAACCCCAGGCCGTTGGCCTGACAGAACAACTCCTGACCACCTACAAGCAGAAAATTCGCCACCTGACGCTCGTTCCGTATGACGACGGCCGTTTCGAGGTGTTTGTCGACGGGAAACAAATCTACTCGAAGAAAGCCACCGGGACCTTCCCTGAATATACGCAAATCCGCCAGGCGCTAGAGAAGGCGTAACCCTGCCCCAGCTACGGCGGGAAAATGTTCGGCCTCGATCCCTCCGTGCCATCTCTCTCCCCCTCCCCTTCTATCTTCTCTCTCTCATGACGTAGGAAAGACCAAACTCAGCCCGACGCAACGAGGCGAGCGAAGAGGGGCATCTCGCGTGCGCCAGCGGCGCAAAGCGGAGATGCCCCTCGGAGGGAGCACTGATCGCTCCCCTGTACCCCAACGTCCCCCAGCAAGAGCGAGGGAAAGGGCGCAGCGAACATCAACGCCTTTCATCAGATGAGACTGCCCCGCAAAAACCCTATGTGAGGAGGAAGCAATCAGAGCCTTCCCTCATTGACATCACTGAGCCCGCACGATAAGCCAAAGCGCCAGTTTTTCCGCGCACACGCTCCTTTGCGTCTGTGTTCACTATCAACAGTCCTGGAAAAAAGAAGGTCTCTCAGAATGCTGTTCTTCTCCAGAAAATCCCAGCTCGATAAACGCCTTCGCAGCCTAGAGTCGTATCTCCAGCAGGAAAACCCTTTACTCGTCACTGTCATGCGCAGTTACCGCGAGCTCGATCGTGTCGCACGCCGCCTCGGCTTCTTCGACAACGAAGAGTCGTATACCCGTCTCGTGCCCTGGTGGCCCATCATCTCGGTACTAGGCACCTACTCCTCCGGCAAGTCGACGTTCATCAACGATTATATCGGCTATAAGCTCCAAATGACCGGCAACCAGGCTGTAGACGACAAGTTCACAGTCATTTGTTACAGTAACGATAACACCGTTCACGTATTACCCGGCACCGCGCTCGATGCCGACCCCCGTTTCCCCTTCTACCGTATCAGCAAAGAAATCGACCATGTCGCGACCGGTGAAGGACAACGCATCGATGCGTATCTCCAACTCAAAACCTGTCCAAGTCCCGTCTTACGCGGGAAAATCTTCATCGACAGCCCAGGATTCGACGCCGATGAGCAGCGTACCGCGATCCTCCGCAGCACCAGCTATATCATCGATCTGTCGGATTTGGTGTTGGTGTTTTTCGACGCCCGCCACCCTGAATCGGGCACGATGCGCGACACCTTACGTCACCTCGTAGAAGAAACCATTCACCGCAAGGACTCGAACAAGTTTCTCTACATCCTGAACCAACTCGACGTCGCGGCCCGCGAAGATAACGCCGAAGACGTCGTCGCATCATGGGAACGCGCACTGGCGCAAAAAGGACTCACCGCCGGTCGCTTCTTCCGTATCTTTAGCAAATCGGCCGCAGTCCCGATCGAGGATCCAAACATACGCGCCCGTTATGAAGCAAAGCGTGATGCCGACATGGCAGATATCGATGCGCGCATTCGAGACGTCAGCAAAGAGCGTGCATACCGCATCGTCAGCGCCTTGGAACAACATGCAAGAGAGTTACAAGAGAAGCTCATTCCACGCCTCCGCACCCTGCTGCATACCTGGCGAGTGCGCGTCTTGTGGTTCGATCTCATCGCATTCTCTCTCATCACCCTCTGCCTCGGCTTCATCCTCTGGCATGGCGGGGCTGATTTTCTTACATCCCTGCAGGAAGACCAACAACGCTGGGCGTGGGGGCTCGGATTCCTCCTGTTCCTCCTCCTCCTCGGGTATATCCATTTCTCTATCCGCCGTCGCGTCTCACAGGCAATCGTCAACAAAATGCGCCGCCATCCACAAGGCGAAGAACATGTGGAAAATCTGATCAAAGCCTTTATGTACAATACCCGCCCGTACCGCAGCATCATGCAAAAGGATCCCGCAGGCTGGAACCAGCGGACACAAGAGACGATTCGGAACATCCTGAACGATGCTGCCGACTTTATCCAGAAACTCAACGATACCTTCGCCAGCCCTTCTGGCAGCAAACCGTCATAACTTGCCGAGGGCGGCGGCAAATTTGACGATTTCGTCCTGGTGCGTATACTGATTATACGCGCGCTCAGGAAAGGGAGCTCACCAATGACCCACCCCGTCGTGTTTTTGCTCGACGTAGACAATACGCTGCTCGACAACGACCGCATCATCGCCGACCTGATGCGCCATCTCGAGCGCGAGGTCGGCTCTCAACGCCAGCAGCGCTACTGGGAAATTTTCGAACAGCTGCGCAGCGAGCTCGGTTACGCCGATTATCTCGGCGCCCTGCAACGATACCGCATCGAGTATCCTCGAGACCCTCACCTGCTCACCGTATCATCTTTTCTCGTCAACTACCCCTTCGCCAATCGCCTATTCCCGAACTCGCTCGACGTCATCGACCGTTGCAACCAATGGGGAGTCACGGTGATCCTTTCTGATGGGGACGTTGTGTTTCAACCTCGCAAAGTCGAACGATCGGGCCTCTCCGATGCCGTCAACAAAAATGTGCTGATCTATGTCCATAAAGAGCTGGAACTCGACGACGTTGAACAACGCTACCCGGCCGAGCACTATGTGTTGGTGGACGACAAATTACGGATCCTGACCGCAGTCAAACAAGTATGGGGGAAGCGGGTCACCACGGTATTCCCGCGTCAGGGACACTACGCTCACGACCCCACCATTCTCGCGCAATATCCTCCCCCGGACATTACTATCGAACGGATCGGCGACCTCTTGAGCTATGACCTCCCAACCTTGCTCGCAGCCAGTCGCGACCACTAATAACACCATAATCGTCATCCTCATGGGGGTCTCAGGCGCGGGGAAAACCACGATCGGCCAGTTGCTGGCTACTCACCTGGGATGGCCGTTTTATGAAGGGGATGACTTTCACCCCCAAGCCAACATCGATAAGCTGCGACAGGGGATCCCTCTCACCGATCAGGATCGGGATCCCTGGATCGCCGCACTCCAGCACCTCATCCGCACTCTCATCCAGAGCCACCAATCAGCGGTGATCGCCTGTTCTGCCCTCAAGCAGTCCTACCGAGACCGTCTGCAACAACAGCATCGAGAAGTGATCTTCGTGTACCTGAAAGGAGAGCGCGCTGTTATTGCCCAGAGACTCCATGCCCGGGTCGGCCACTTTATGAACGTCAACCTCCTCGCCAGTCAATATGAGACATTAGAAGAACCAGTTGGAGCGATCACCATTGATATCACGCACCCCCCGGAGACGATCGTCCGCCAGATCCAGCATCAGCTACACAGAAGGGACCGCGAATAAAGGCCCCCGTGTCTAAGGTCGCATACGGTCCCGCCTCCCTGCCCTCGGCATCACACACAGAGCATGCACTCCCCCCTGTTGGGAGACTCGCCGAGGCGCTATGAAAACACCGCGCCCCCTGTTATCAGATAGTGGCTCCAGCTTCGCCATCACTCCTTGGCAACGCGTTGAGCGGGAGGCAGACGATGAAAGCAAATCCCTTGGCCGGCAAACCTGCTGACCCATCCCTGCTTGTCAATATCCCACGACTGATCACCGCCTATTACACCGAGCGACCTGACCCCACGATCCCTGACCAGCGTGTAGCATTCGGGACCTCAGGCCACCGCGGCTCCGCCTTCAAGAAAACCTTCAATGAAGCCCACATTCTGGCCATCAGCCAGGCTATCTGCTGGTATCGCCAACAGCACCAGATCACCGGTCCGTTGTTCCTCGGCATCGACACCCATGCCCTTTCTGAACCTGCCCTCGCGAGTGCCGTTGAGGTGCTTGCTGCCAACGGAGTCGACGTGATGATCGACAGCCAAGACCGCTACACCCCAACCCCAGTCATCTCTCATGCTATCCTGACCTACAACCAGGGTCGCAGCACTGGACTGGCTGACGGCATTGTCATTACCCCTTCGCATAACCCCCCAGAAGACGGCGGGTTCAAATACAACCCCCCTCACGGTGGACCGGCCGACACCACTGTAACCCAGTGGATCGAAGAGAAAGCTAATGCCCTGCTCATGACCGGCTTGCGCGAGGTGCAACGTATTCCCTACGAACGTGCCCGCCATGCTCCCACTGTCCACCGCTATGATTACGTCCGAGCCTACGTCGGCGACTTGGGTAATGTGATCGATATGAGCATTATCCGTGATGCGCGTCTGAAGCTCGCTGCTGATCCTCTCGGTGGGGCCGGTATCGCATACTGGGGACCGATCAGCGAACGGTATGGTCTCGAGCTCCAGGTCATCAATCAGACCGCTGACCCAACATTTCGCTTCATGACCGTAGACTGGGACGGGAAGATCAGAATGGACTGTTCTTCGCCCTACGCGATGGCTGGGCTGATCGCGCTCAAAGACCGTTTCGATGTGGCCTTCGCGAACGACACCGACCAGGATCGCCACGGCATTGTCACGCGGAGTATGGGCCTTCTCAACCCGAACCATTATCTAGCCGTCGCCATCTGGTACCTATGCACCCATCGCCCCGACTGGCCGCACCATACGGCGGTGGGAAAAACCATCGTGAGCAGTAGCCTCATCGATCGAGTCTCCGCCCGACTCGGTCGCCGATTGTGCGAAGTCCCCGTCGGCTTTAAATGGTTCGTCGCAGGACTCCGGGACGGCACCCTCTGCTTCGCCGGCGAGGAGAGTGCCGGAGCATCCTTCGTGCGCCGCGACGGTACAGTCTGGACGACCGACAAAGACGGGATCATCCTTGCCCTGTTGGCCGCAGAGATGACCGCACGAACGGGCCGCGATCCCGGAGAGTTGTACCGCTCCCTGACCGAGGAGGTAGGAAGCTCGTTCTACGAACGCATCGATGCTCCCGCTACTCCTACCCAAAAGGCCATCTTGCAACGCCTCGCCCCGCACCACATCCGCGTCACCCAGCTGGCAGGGGAGAAAATCCAGGCGATGCTCACCACCGCTCCAGGCAACGGACAGCCTATCGGCGGCCTCAAGGTGCTGACCGAGAACGGCTGGTTCGCAGCTCGCCCCTCAGGCACGGAAGCAGTCTACAAACTCTATACCGAAAGCCTCCGCAGCCCCGAACATCTCCGCCAGATCCAAGAAGAGGCTCAGGCCCTTCTCGCTCAGGTCTTCGCCGCAGCCCCTTCCACCCCCTCATAACAACCCAGGGATCGATCACCACAGAGGACCGCGGAGATCCTTGATCGGTCTTCAGAAACTCACTTCCACCCCAGCAGCTGGGATGACGTCCGACCGTAGCCCGTCGTTATTCAGGGGAACAAAAACCCCGGCATACCCCACAACAGAGCGGTAGAGGTTGGCTTTCAGCCCGATCGATAAATCCACAATATCAGTACTCAAGTTGCGAGAGAACGTCTGAAAGTCAGAAATGCGAGTCCCTGGGACCTCAGACGGAGAAGCATCCGACCGGCCTGGGGCGTTGACGAACTGCGGGACGGTAACAGAAATGCGGTCGGTCGTGACGTTGGCACTGCCGATGACATCGACAAACAGGGCTACCTGTTCGACGATCTGCAGCGTGCCTCCTCCTCCATAACGGATACGACTACGATCCGAATCGTCGAAGTTGATCTCGACTCCGCTCGACGCATGAAGGTTGAGCTGCCCCCACTCTGTGGCCAGCGCGACAAACGGCATCAGCGTGGTGTCACCAAGCCCCTGAAAGTCATCCTCGTCTCCGGTCGGAACACGCAGGGTGAGACCGAATGCCAGGTCGAAGCGGGTATCGTCCCATACCTGATATTTCGTCCGCAGCAAGAGATCGCCAACGCCGGTTTTGTCATCGGCGATCGACCGCGTCTCCACTCGGCTTTGTGTCTCGAAATCGAAGAAATGGGTATTGGTGAGGCTCTCGTTGTTCAAAACCGCACGGGCGCGAATTTTCAGGTCGGTGAAGACCACCGGCAGCAGCAAATTCACATCCCACCGGTCCGCCACCCCATACGTAGCAAAAAACGATACCACGTGCGAGCTCAGGTGGAATTTCTCAAAGAAGAGATCCGCCGTATCGGTCTCGAACGTGGGCACATCGGGGCTCGGCACGTTGCCCCGAGGGCAGCAGTCGTTATGTCGCAGACCGAGAAAGGAGAGCCGATCTAAATCCTTGCCGTCAAGCTCATCGAAGTCAATAGAGAGATACGCAACCCCGAGGTCGAACTTTCCCCGCCCCAGCGTCTGCGGCCGCTCGACATACACCGGTCCCAGGGACTCTGACGAGCGCTCAAACACCTGCAGGCTCGGATTATAGCGATAGGTGAAACCGGGCACCGTCGAGATCGCGGGAAAATCGGCCGCGCTCGGCGCCAGTTGCTTCACCAGCAGCCCGAGCGTCGCCAGACTCGCGCTGGTGAAATGCGCGTCGTGAGGCACCGTTGGATTGGGTGCCGGCGCCTGTGGATCTGGCGGAGTCGGCACCTCGGTGAGCACGATTCCCCGATCACCGAAGAGCAAATTGATCTGATCGGATAAGCTGCGGGCTTCCACGCCGACCACCCTGCCACAGCATAGCAGCATCCCTATTCTCACCACCACCAGACCCTTCCCTGCCATCACCCACTCTCCTTTCTCCCAGACTGCTCGTGGGACAGCTCCACAAAGCACCTGGATGACGGGCATCCTATCTACACCCATCCAAAAACACAACCAGCCACCGCACTCTCGCGACACTCTCCCGCAGCCAGCACCCTTCTACTTGTTCCCCACCTGACTTGCTGCTACTCTACCACACAACTACTCGAAGCACAAAACGCTATGCCACTGTTGGAATCTGCCGGTGAACACCGTCCGGTGTTCTATCATCCGCATGCAGCGGAACCGCGCCTTGTTTCCCTCTCTATCCCCGAAAAGCTTGACTATTTTCCCAACCTCCCTCTGTTCGAGGATATTCTCGAGAAGCTGTTCGAGAAACGGCCGGCTACCACACCGGACGGCAAAAAAGCTATCCGAGAGGTGCTGGTCAAAGACGCGCTGATCGAACATGCTGAGTTTTACCAGGTCCCTGCCGGCACCGTTGTCTTTCAAGAGGGCAGCTTTGGCGAACACCTCTTCATCATCCTCGACGGTACCGTGCGTGTCCGCACCCATATTGCCCTCGACGCGGAACGGAAAGAGGCTGTTGAGCTAGAAGAGTTACACAAAGGAGACTTCTTCGGCGAGATGTCCGTCATCTCGATGAACGCGCATCTGTGTACGGCAGAGACGACAACCCCGGCTTTTCTCCTACTCGTCCCCCAATTCATCGTACAGGAGCTGCACGACAGCGAGCCGAGATTCCGTGCCAAGATTACCCAAGCCTACGTGCGACGCGCCGTGCTCACTCTCCTCCGCCGCATCCCTCTGTTACGCTTCAGCAGCACCGAAGAGATCCAGCGCCTGATTCCTCAAGTGGAACTCAAAACCTTTGAGCCTGGCGCGATCATCTTCGAGGAAGGAGACCCGGCTGACAGCCTCTATGTCATCCATCAAGGATTCGTCAAGATCGCGAAGCGGGAGGGAACGCGACAGAAGATCTTGAGTTACCTTGTCGAAGGGGATTGCTTCGGAGAGATCGGCGTGATGACCGCCGCCCCACGCTCGGCAACGGCAACGGCAATGAGCAAAACGGAATTACTTGCCGTCCCCGGCGAGGCATTTCGTGCGCTCATCTACACAAACCCTCTGGCACTGGAAGAAGTCCGCGCCGTAACCAACCTGCGACGCCTGGATGCCGACATGGCGCAGAACGTCACCTTCGTCGGACTCCGTTTGGAGTTCCAGGCCGAAGTCATGCCCAACCTCGATGTTCTGGCTATTGACGAAACGATTTGCATCCGCTGCGACAACTGTGTCAAAGCATGCGCCGAAGCACATGAGGACGGCATCTCCCGCCTCATTCGCAAAGGCACCATTTTTCAAGACATCCTACTCCCTACTGCCTGCCGCTTCTGCCAGGATCCAGTCTGCTTGCTCTGCAAATCCGGTGGAATCAAACGGGATAAAGACGGAGACATCTATTTCACCGAGAATTGCATCGGCTGTAGCGGCTGCGCCCAGCGCTGCCCCTACGGAAACATCATCATGGTCGACACCGAACAGCTCGACGCAGTCGTTCGGCCTACCCTCGCCCAGTACCTCTTTGGCAAGCGCGCCCGCACCCAAGAAGGCCCCATCGCCCCGGAAGTGCGGCCACGCCTCAAGAAGGTACCGGTGAAATGCGATCTGGACAAAGGACATCTGTTTCCCGCCTGTGTGCAGAACTGTCCCACACAAGCCATTAAACGCTATCGCGCAGATGAATTGGATGTAATCATCGCCGGACAGGCACGAAAACAACAGAGCCCATAACGCGGATATATGATGACCCTGTCACGCTGGTACTGGTCTGCCGCGGCTGCCGCCACCCTGCTCATTCTGCTGTATTATTACTACTACACTACCACTCTGTTCGGCCCTCCGTCGGGACGGACCCCTGAGGGGCTCGCTCTTGGCATCCTCGGTTTCGCGGCCATGCTTGGTGCCGTGTTGTACAGTGTGCGTCGTCGCTGGATTGGCCGGGCCATGCGCCGTATCGCCGTCGATCCAGAAACGCGGAAAGACATCAAGCTGCGCGAGCGCCGCGCCATCGAGCAGCTGCAGGCCTTGCAACGACAGGTGCTGCGCAACCCCGCCATGTCGCCCCGTGTCATTCGACAACAGGCAAAGCAGATCCTGAAAGACAACCAAGTCACCCGCTACATTCGCGCTCGTGTGACCGGTGGACGCGGTCAAGGGGTGCGCTTGGAAATCTCACGGCGTGAGTGGGTCGGTCGGCTAGAGACGTGGTACTATTGGCACTTGATTCTCGGCTGTTTGTCCATCGTCCTTATCCTCACCCACGCCGGCTTCCGCTTCGGCAACCTGATCGCGACCATCGCTTTCGTCTTTTTAGTCGCTGTGGTGGCCACCGGGATCTTAGGGTACTTCCTCTACTGGTTTATCCCACCTGCCCTGACAAAAGTCGAAGAGCGCGTCGCCAAAACTCCTGAAGAGTTACGCGAAGAACTCGCCGAGGTGCAGCGAGAATTAGCACGCGTTACCGAGGGCAAATCGCAACTGTTTCGTGAGATCTACCAGCAAGAAGCGTCTCTCCCGAAAGTCAGTCTCCAACCCTCCTGGCGGTGGATATTCGGGCCGGCGGAAATCCAGCGCGACACTGCTCGTCCCGACCGCTTGCGGCTCATCGTAAAGGAAATCCCCGGGCACGAACAGGAAGATTTCCGCGAGATGGTGCGTCTCATCTTCCAAAAGGAGAAACTCGAAGTTTCCCTCTATCCCCAGTTGCGTTATGATTACTTGCTCAAGGCTTGGCTTGCGCTGCACATTCCGCTGACCGCAGGCCTGATGGTGTTTTCACTGATTCACATCGTCGCGATTCTCTACTACTGATGAGGGGCGAAGAGTGCTCAAGGTCACAGTCCTCTCCGGTCCGGATGCCGGAGCAACCTTCCAGCTCAGCGGCGAAACCGCGGTCATCGGGCGCAGCCACACCTGTGACGTGGTGCTCGCCGACACCCTGGTCTCCAAACGCCACTGCACGATCACCTACCAGGATGGGCACTATATCCTGACCGACCACAGCACGAACGGCACCTTCCTCCAGGACCTGAAAACACGCCTGCAGAAACAAGAACTGCACGACGGTGACGAGCTGCTCCTGGGCAAGACACGTCTGCGCGTCGAGTTCCTGCCGGAGGGCGACGTGGCCCCCAGGCCGAGTGGGGAAACACAAACTCGCGTTGTCGCACCCACACGCGAGATCCAAGATGCGACCGCCTCACTGACCGCGGTGAGACAGCCCGACGTGCCCATCGTGATCACTGTGCTCGACGGGCCGGATCGAGGCTTAGCCTACTCTCCCGCCCAGGATGTCATCTCCATCGGCCGCGCCACTACCTGCGACATCGTCCTTCACGACCCTACGGTGTCGCGCCTCCACGCCACCATCAAACGCGAAGCCGGGAAATACCGCCTGTACGACGAGAATTCAAAAACCGGCATCTACCTGCGTACTCCGACGACGCGGGTGTTTCATGCAGACCTGGCCGACGGCGACGTCGTCTACCTCGGGCAAACACAGCTGCGCATCGATATTCCGCTGTCGGCGGTCAAAGCGGGCGAGGAAGATGCCACGGTCATCTCAGGAAACCTAGCAGGCAAAGACTTTACTTTTACGCTCGCCGTCCCGCTCCCCAGCGCGCGGCGGGGCAAAAAAGAGGCAACAACTCCTGACCTGGCTGTAGAAACCGTAGCGGAGCAGGAAGAGGTCACAAAAGTTTCCCCTGCTCTTCCTGCCGCCCCCCGGATCACCCTCCGTGTAGTAGAGGGGCCGGACGCGGGGGCGACGTTCACTCCCCCGCCAGGGACCAATTCTTTCGTAGTCGGTCGCGGCGGTTCTGCCGACTTCCGCTTGCAAGACCGTGGGGCTTCCCGTGCCCACTTTTCCATCGAGGCAACCCCGAACGGCTTCGTGCTCACCGATACAGACAGCTTGAACGGAACCTTCATCAACCAGGGAACCGACAGGGTGCGTTCCGTCACCCTCAAGAACGGTGATGAGATTCGGGTCTCTGAAACCCGCATACAGGTCGAAATCTCCCTGCCGGAAGACGTCACTGTTGTCACCGCCCCCCTCTCCCCTTCGGTTCCGGTGGTAGCTGAAGCTGCTGCAGAACAGCCCCGCGAGACACCATCGGACAGCCATCCAGCAGCAGAAGCGGTACAATCCCGTTCGGCAGCGTTCAAGGAGCGGCTCGCCACGATTGCCAAGCACAAAGGAATCAGCTTGCGCCCCTTCACCATGCCGGGGACACCGCGGCAATGGGCCGCACTCGGCCTCATGCTGTTTGCTGTAATCAGTTGTTACGCTTTTCTCCTCGCCGGACGCACCGAACCCTTCTCTGCGGGTCCGGTCGCGGCCGGTCACGCACAGTGGGAAAGCGCATGCACCACCTGCCATCCCGCCTGGGGAGTGCAGCCGATCAATGCGACCTGTGTGACCGCAGAATGCCACGCGAGCGTGTTACAGAAAGGAAAAGAACACGTCCGCTTCGATCCGGTGAGGGCCCAGCTGCGCGACGACTGTGTCAGTTGTCACATCGAACACCGCGGACGCTCCTTCGACCTCGCAGGAGGCGCCGAGGCGTGTTGGAGCTGCCACCGTGAAGGGCTGCAACAGACCCGTCTCTACCACCAGCGGCCCCTGCAAATGTATTACGACACGGTTTTTCGCCCGGCCAAAGCCTCCTCAACTCGACTGCAGCTTTCCCCCAGCAGGCCCTCCCCCGAAATAGAACAGCAACGGCAAACGCTGCTCCAGCAGGTCGGCGCCCGCGAGACCGGTCTGGTATACGCCCATGGCAAACACGAGCAAGACGTCCTCGACAAATACGGTCGGGTCGAGGACTGTACTGCGTGTCACGCGCTCGCCACTCCCGGCGAGCGTGGCCAGGCATCCCAGGTCGAATGGCTCCTGGCCTTTCCTACCCACGCTCAGTGCATGGGGTGCCACGAACACCGCGACGCCGTGGGCGATGCCAATCCCGACATCGCCAAAACCAAAGCCTCGCCCCAATGCCTCCAGTGCCACACCAGCCAAACCGGAGGGGTGGTACGCATCCAGCGTGCTATTACCTACGTGAACTTCACCCACCAAACGCATACGCGTGTCGCTGGAGCGTGCCGCAGTTGTCACGCGGTCGTCCTGCACGAACTCGCGTACCGCCCGGTCGTGCGCACCGCCGCCCTCT
>JANWXO010000059.1 GCA_025057295.1 Candidatus Binatia bacterium
CAGCTTCAAGCTGGCGTTCTTACTGTCGATTATCGGCATGTATATGGTGCTCGCCGCCCAGTTCGAGAGCTTTCTGCATCCGATCACGATCATGCTCTCCTTACCGCTCTCTGTCCCCTTCGCTCTGCTCTCGCTGTGGATCGCCGATCAGCATCTAGCAATTTTCTCCATTCTCGGCATTTTGTTGCTCTTCGGGATCGTAAAGAAAAACTCGATCTTGCAAATCGACCACACTATCAACCTCCGTGCTCAAGGCATCCCTCGCTACGAGGCGATCATCCAGGCAAATCGTGAGCGTCTGCGCCCGATCCTGATGACGACACTCGCACTCGTTGCCGGGATGACTCCCGTCTTATTCGGCCAGGGACCAGCGGCGGAGAGCCACCGCGGCATTGCCGTGGTGGTGATCGGCGGACAGAGTTTGTGTCTGCTGATCACTTTGCTGGTAACTCCAGTAGCCTACTCCCTCTTCGACGACATGGAGGCCGCGGCAGCACGGCTATCGGCTGGGGTGCAGCGGTGGGCCGAACGGCTGCGCCTGCGCCGCCCGGCTCCGACACCGGTAGTGCCACAGGTCAGAGAAGAAGCGATAGGAGATTGACGCCTACCGCCACCTCGTGGCTATTCGTGGACGAGGAGGACAGATTCGCACCCTAGTCTCGCCCAAAGCGTGGAGGCCGTTTTTCCAGAAACGCGCGCGTCCCCTCTTTTGCATCTGCCGAGAGGAAAACGGCACTCTGGGCCTCCTGTTCGTAGGCCAGCACCTCTTCCAGGGTCGCGACACTGCCCAGGTACACCCCCTGTTTGATACGCGCCAGAGTTGCAGGGGGTCCGGCAGCCAGCTGGCGTGCAAAATTCAACGTCTCGGTATGAAAAACCGCCTGGGCAAACACACGGTTGACGATCCCCAGGCGCAGAGCCTCTTCGGCGTCGATCAGATCCCCGGTCATCATCAGTTCCAACGCTTTGCCGGTCCCGACCACACGGGTGAGCAAGTAGAACCCGCCCCAGTCCGGGACGAGGCCGATCTTGACGAAGCTTTGCGCGAAACGGGCCTGGTCGGAGCAGAGGCGCAGATCGCACGCCAAGGCGAGATTCATCCCGGCACCAGCCGCCGCCCCGTTGACAGCAGCAACGACCGGTTTGGACATGCGACGGAGCAAGCGCACAATGGCCGCTCCCAGCGTCATGCGCTGCCTGATCACAGACGAGTCGTTGCGCTCCTGCAGTGCCACCATGTTCGCTACATCCCCGCCCGCACAGAAAGCCTTTCCCGCCCCGGTGATCATCACGCACCGCACCGCCGCATCGCCTTCCGCCTGCTGGAGTCGCTCCAATAGCTGTTCCCGCATGGGGTCGGAAAAAGCGTTCATGACCTCGGGACGGTTCAAGGTGAGAAGGGCGACACCATCGGTGATGTGGTACAAAATGTGAGAGACCATCCTCGTGTCCTCCCGCGTGCAGCCAGACCTGTGGCTTTTTCACCGACAATCGCGTGTGTCGGACTCGTGTTCCTGTTTCTCGCTGCCTTCTGCTCACCGTGCAGAAATACCACCATCGACCATGTAGACACCACCTGTACAGTAGCGGCTCTCGTCGCTCGCCAGGAACAACATCAATTGGGCGACTTCCTCGGGGGTTCCATAGCGCTGCAGTGGCACGCTCGCAGCGATCCGTTGTTTCGCCTGCTGTGCGGCCCCAGGGGCGAACCCTTCCTCGAGGGACCGCATCATCCGGGTCTCGATTGGTGCGGGATTCACTGTGTTCACGCGAATCCCAAACGGTGCACCTTCCAGCGCTGCTGTCCGCATCAAACCGATCACCGCGTGCTTACTGGTGATATAGGCCGACACCCCGGCCGTCCCCCGAATCCCCGCCACTGAAGAGGTAATGATGATGCTCCCGCCGCCACGTTCGTGCATGTGTGGCAGAACGTACTTGAGCCCGAGCCACACCCCGCGCACGTTCACAGCCATGACGTGATCAAAGATCTCGATCGGATAGTCCGGAATCGGCTGCACTACCCCTTCGACGCCGGCATTGGCTACAAAGACGTCGATACCGCCATACCGTTCCACCGCCGTCCGCACGTACCGTTGGGTATGCTCCGGTTGCGTGACATCCGCAACCTCGTAGCTTGCCGCTCCACTCCCCACCGTCTGTACCGCTTGCTGCAGTGCTGCCTCATGGAGATCGACCAACAAAACCTTCGCCCCTTCCTGCACGAACAGCCGTCCGGCAGCCAATCCGATCCCCCCTGCACCGCCAGTGATTACCGCAACCTTATTCTGCAGCCGTGCCATGCACAACCCTCCTCCTCATCGAGCCGCTCCTCTGTTCAGGAGGACAGAATGACCTCCAGCTTAACCGATCGCAAACACTTTTGCACGAGAGGTGCTCTGGCAAAGCGCGTACGTTCAGGCTACAGAGACTAGCGAGCACACGATCTGGTTGCACCGCGGGCTTCCAGCAGCCCTCGATGGTGTATGGCTTACTGGGCTCGGGGGTCGTGCATTGGGCCTCTTCATTCTCCTGCCTTTTCTTACCCTGGCGCGCTCAACGGTACAGTAACACTGCGTCGCGCTCCTCGAGCCACGAGGTCTCGTCTGGTACTGCTAAGGCATCGAGATCGGCGGGCACCGCGCTGAGGTCATCGACCCACTGGCGCAGGAGCTCGCTCCCGTTGATCAGATCGATGGCAAGCCGGTCATACTCGTATTCATAGGGAAAGTCGCGCCACAGTTGATAGTCTGGTCGTCGCAGGCGCAACGCCTTGAAGACGAGCGCGACCAAGCGCCACGGTCGGAACGTATCATGGTTGTAGGCGGTCGCTTCGACATGGATCTGCATCCCTGCACACAGCGTCCCGGCATGTTTGTGGAAGGTCGGCTCGAACCAGCACTCGCGCAGTCGACAGCCCTGCAACCAGTGGGGCGCGAGCGCCTCCATCGTCTGCAGCAACGCACGCGGCTCGAGATCCGGCGCACCGAAAAGCTCCAACGGGCGTGTCGTCCCGCGTCCCTCGGAGAGCGTCGTCCCCTCCAGCATTACAGTGCCGGCGTAGCATCGCGCCATCCACAGATTGGGGGCGTTGGGACTCGGATTCACCCAGGGCCGTTCGCCGAGCGGCCAGCCGAATCCCGGCCCCCGTGCCGGTTCCCACCCTTCCAGGGTCACCACATGGTACTCAACATCCAGACGCAACTGCTGTACGAACCACCGTCCCAGCTCTCCCAAGGTCAACCCGTGCCGCATCGGCAGCGGTCCCGCACCGACAAAGCTCTCCCAGCCCGGGCGCAGGCGTAAACCTTCCACCGGACGCCCGACCGGATTCGGCCGATCGAGCACCCAGACCGCTTTCTTATGCTGCGCCGCGGCTTCGAGAACATAACGCAGGGTCGTACTAAAGGTGTAGACGCGGCAGCCGAGGTCCTGCAGATCGACCAACAGCACATCGAAAATGTCCATCATGGCCGCCGTAGGACGCCGTACTTTGCCGTAGAGACTAAAGACCGGGATGTTGTGCAGCGGGTCATGAAAATCAGGGGACTCGACCATATTGTCCTGCTTGTCGCCGCGCAAACCGTGCTGGGGACCGAACGCCGCCACGAGCCTCACATCGCCTACCGCGGCCAGCGCATCCAGTGTATGCACCAAGTCGCGCGTGACGGCAGCAGGATGGGCGAGGAGCGCGACCCGGCGGCCAGCCAGAGGTTTTCGCAGCAGCGCATCTTCCAACAGGCGGTCGATCCCACATTTCATCGTTTCCCCTCCCCAGAAGGGATGCTCCCTCAGGAGACATCCGGTCCTACCAGCTCGAGCGCAAAGGCCGCAGGATGGTGAAAATCAGGTCTACCAGGTGGGTGGCGGAGCGCCCAGTAGGACAGGTGGCCGTACACGTCTTCCACCACCGCAGCGAGGGCGAGCTGCAATCGCGAGTGCGGTTGGCCCAATGGCAAACCCTGCAGGTGCACGACGGCCTCAAGGTGCAGCCGCCCTTCTGTCCTACCCACCGTAAGGCGCGGCTGCACCTCTGGCACGGGCGACATTCCTTCGCGATACCGCTGAAACCTATAGGCTGCCCACTGGCCCGAAGGAGCGAAGTTCAACTCGCAATATTCTGGCTCGCCTGGGTACCGGAGGAAGGCCTCGAAACAGGTGTGCTGCCAGAGTCCGTCTGCCCGACCCGGCGGCCGCGGCGCCGGGATGCGCACCGAGGTCAGATCGCCATCCAAAACGAAGATAAGCATGAGCATCCCATCCTCATGCCAGCCGACTCGCACCGTGACGCCACGCACGCAGTGCACAGGGGTCGTCGGATGGCAACGGAGTCGCACTAAATCCATGGTCTGAGAACAGATCAGGGGCTCATTGCGCGACATAGCCGCCATCGACCGAGAGCGCATGGCCGGTCACAAACGAGGCGGCGTCCGAACAGAGCCAAACGACTGCTGCCGCGACTTCTTCCGGTCTGCCCGTGCGCCCCATTGGCTCCGCCGCAACCAGGGCTTCGCTCAGGTCAGGGCGACTGCTGGTGAGGCGCGCCACCATCGGCGTTTGAATCACCCCAGGACACACCGCATTCACCCGAATCCCCGCTTTCGCATACTCCAAGGCAGCAGTCTTGGTTAGTCCGATGACCCCATGTTTACTCGCGACGTAGGCGGAGAGGTTGGGCACGCCAACTAAGCCAGCGCCAGAGGCGGTGTTCACAATCGCCCCGCCACCCTGCTGGAGCATCTGGGCGATCTCATACTTCATGCAGAGCCAAACACCCGTGAGGTTGATCGCCAACACCCGGTCCCAGTCGGCTTCTGGATATTCGGTCGTCGACACGAACGCCCCCTCGACCCCCGCGTTGTTAAAGGCACAGTCCAGCCTCCCGTAAGTAGCAACAGTCTGTTTGATCACGGCTTCGACCTCGGCAGCGCGGGACACATCCGTCTTGACAAAGAGCCCGTGGCCACCTGCCGCCGTCAACAGGCGGACGGTTTCCTGCCCCCCTTCCACCATCACATCGGCGACGACGACCTTTGCCCCTTCCTGGGCAAAGGCTAGGGCTGCGGCTCTGCCGATGCCTGAGCTGCCGCCGGTGACCAACGCAATTTTCCCATCTAGTTGTCCTGCCATGGTGATAGCTCCTTTGTGGGTTCGGTGTTCCGACCGGAGGAATCTTACACCAACTCCTGCCGCAAAGCTTTTACCCCCTGCAGAACTCCGCTGTCAAAGCCCGGGGAGATTGGGGCTCGCATTGGGTGGGCCACTTGTCCTGTTGCCATCGGTGGCCACCTTTCTGCTTCTGGGCGCTGCCCTCCTGAGGGGGATCACGTCTTGCCCGACGGTGTACAAAAGCCATAATGGCAGAGACGAGACCCACCCGGAGGAGAGCACGATGCGCGTTGCTGCTGGGCGGACATTCTACGAACGGGTCGCCACCCAAGCCCACACTATCGCCCCGGCGTTGCGCTGGGTACTGATCGATGCCGATGGCTCGGCGTCAGAGTCCCCGCAGGAGTGCGACCTCGCCGTCCTCGCGGGTGATGCGTACACCGCGCAGTTCGTTGACGCCATTCTGCAGATTCCCCACCTGCAGTGGGTCCACACGGAGGACGCGGGCACGGACGGACGCTTCTATGACGCGATGCGGGAGAGAGGCGTCCTCGTCACCCACAGTCCCGGTGCCAATGCGACCGAGGTCGCGGAGTTCGCCTTTGGTCTGATCTTGTGGTCGGCGAAGCGCTTTGGGGAACTGCGGGACCAGCAGCGGGCTCACCAGTGGCAGTTGCTGAAGCTCGAAAGTCTGAGCGATAAAACCGTGTTGATCATCGGATTAGGGGCGATCGGCAGGCAGGTCGCAGCCTATGCCAAGAGTTTTGGCATGCGCGTGCTTGGGGTGCGCCGGTCTCCCACCCCCGTCGCCCATGTCGATCAGCAAGGGACAGTAGGGGATTTGGCCCGTTTTCTCCCCGAGGCCGATTTTGTCGTGCTCGCCGTGCCGTTAACGGAGGCGACACGCGGGCTCATCGGCAAAGCGGAAATCGAGCGGATGAAACCAACGGCGGTGCTCGTTAACGTCGCCCGTGGGGCGGTCGTCGACCTCGCGGCGTTACAGGCAGCCTTGGTGCAGCGCAGAATTCGGCATGCCTGCCTCGATGTCCTGCCGCAGGAACCCTGGCCCGCGGATGATGACCTGTGGGACCTTCCCAACCTTTTCCTCACTCCCCACAATGCCTGGTCCTCGCCCCTGTATCTCCCGCGTGTCGCCACTCTGTGGTTGGAGAATCTGCGCCGCTACGTGCGCGGGGAGGAGCTGCTCCATCGAGCCTGGTAGCACCCTCTCTCCGGCCTCCAGCCGGCGCACGAGTTCGAGCCGGAGAAACGAGGCTTCTTCTCCCACATAGCTCGTCAGCAATGACGGAGGTCGCGGTCGCCCGTGCTCGCGTCAGAGGACCGCCCGGGGCCTCCCAGGGAAGCCCCGTCTGCGACAGCGGACACACTGCTGTCAGAGACCCTATCCGCCGAAACGCCGAGCGAGCAGTCGCAGGAGGCAGGGCGCGCCTCTGCACCTCGGCTGACCTAACTCCTCGTTCATCCACTGCTCCCGGTCTTACACACGCGAGCAGCGACGAGACTCCCAATTCGCCGAAGACAGCGGTCCAGATGGGCAAAGGCTGCGAGTCGTGCAACGCCTAGCAGCGTTGTACACGGACACAACGGGCAATGAGGGGAAGTTGCGACCGCCGTGGCTCGGGAGAGCATCCGCGATCGATAACGAAATCGACCTTACCGATGAAAGATGGCAACACATCGCAAAAACTCATGAAGAGATGAGCAATTATCGCAATCATATCCTCATGACTGTTCGCTTGGGACGACGCCACCAGGACGCCTTCGACCCAAGCAAGAACAAAGTATGTCAAACGGTTCGCCGACCTCCCGGCAGGGTTTACTCACGTCGTTGTGGATGTGCCGAACAACTTCGTTCTGACAGCCTATCAGGTGTCACGGAGGTCACTATGAGCTCAATCCGTTTACGACCCCGAGGGTGATATTCTCGACTCCGATTTTCGCCTCACCGGTGAGAAACCACGACAGGGAATTGAGCTACACGAGAATGTCAGAGTATGGACCGATGACCAAGGCACCCGGATTCTAGGGCTTATGCTCCTCTCATACCTCGCGCAGCCAGCTTATCCCCCCCGTCAAGAGCGCAAAGCTGCCTGCGCGACGGCGGGCCAACTTGCCCAAGCTGCTGGCGAGCGACCCGGTAAGCGCTTTCTGGTGTGCTTGGATGAGCGGGAGGGGAGGTTCCGGGTCGCAGAGCCGGGGATTAAAGAGGTTGCGGCGGCATGAAGAGGCGGCTCTACAGCTCCAACTCGATGACACGTCGATCGCGCTTCCTGAGATCGACATACTCCACATAGGGTCGGACCGCATTGGCGCGCTCGATGCGCCCCTCCAACTCATCCGCCGGGCTCGTCCCCTCGCCGGGATTCTTGCGGGTCACGTTAATAAAGGTACACGTGCTGCCCAGCGTGAGCGCGTTGTGCCAGGTGCCTTTCTCAATAAACGCGGCCTGCCCGGGCTCGACAAGGAAGGCTGCGACCTTCTCGTAGTCCAGTTCATACCCGCTCGGACCAGCCTCCCGGTTCCGCGGCGGCGGTGCGACCACTAACACCAATGTACCCTGCACCGGGATAAAGGTCTGATTGTAAGAAAAATGGATCGCGAGCTGATCCAGGTACTTGGCGCGGGGGCGATACTTGAGCTGGAGCAGTTCCATCGCCACCCGCCCTTCTTCGGCTTCTGGATAGATGAGCTGTTTGGGTTGTAACACCTGCCCATAGGGACGAAACGCTTCAGCGTTCAGGGGTTGGAGTTTCACTTTGATCGTCTCTTCCATAGGGCCCTCCGTTTCCTCTTCAATTGGCGGCGGAAAGCACAAAACGCGTGCCTACACTGTTTTGCACGAACGCGTGCGGCAGTGCACGGGCAATGGCGTGGACCGCTTTCCAGCCCGTGCAGTGAGCCGGTACAACCAGGTCCGGCTGCAACGCCTGCAAGGCGGCAACAGTGGGCGGGATGATCGGCTCGAAGAGCGTCCCAGAGAGGTGGAATCCCCCAATGACGGCGTAGACTCGTTGTACTCCGGTCAGCTCCTGGGCATGGCGAATCGTGTTGATGGCGCCGGCATGCCCACAGCCGGTGAGGATCACGAGCCCCTTCCCTCTCACGTGCACGACGATCGCCTGGTCGTCGTGAATGTACGGATCTTGCTGCCACTGATCGTTTCTCAAGGCGTAGTGAAGAGGGAAGCCCGTCTCAAAATCGGTCGTGCGGTGGATTTGTCCGGTCACCAGGACCACACCTCCGAGCAGGTACGACGGGCCGCGTTCCTCGATAAATTCGATCCCCTCCTGTGACAACAGCCGGCGGTCCGGCGGAGGCAAATTGATCTCGTGCCCATCTGGGAACACTACTTTGCGCTGCAGAAAAGCATCGGGGTGCAGGAGGACAGGCATTTTGCGCTCACCCAGGCGTTCGACCAGCCCCATCAGCCCCTGGGTGTGGTCGGCATGTCCGTGGCTCAAGACAATGGTGTGTAACTCTTTTGCCTTGACCTCCAGGACATCCATGTTGTGGACCAGGCCCTTTCTGCTGAGACCCGCATCAAACAGCAGCGCCTCGCTCGTCTGTCCACTGGTGACAGTGACGAGGGCGGCAAAGCCGTGTTCTGCCACCACACTCTCTCGCGTCAGCGCGTCCGGCGTCAACGGCAAGCGTTTCACCAGATCGTTGCCGGGCAGCAGCAGATCCACCGTATTGTCCAGGAGCGTCAGAATCTCGACTCTATCCACCTCTTTCAACGGCATTGTCGCCATACGTCTCCCCCGCAGGTTGGCTGTCTCGCCGGGCTATCACCGAGTTGCCTATGCTGTCAAGGCAAAAGAGAGCGGTTCGCTTTTCGCTCTCAAGCACGCTATATGACTGAGGAGCGAAGGGAGACGTTATGCAACGCTGGGGGATCGGTATTCCGCCGTCTTTATCGATGCGAGCGATCGTCGAGCTGGCCCGACGCGCAGAAGCGGCAGGTGCCGAATCGGTCTGGGCCGCCGATATCGGGCGCGACATCTTCACCACCCTGACCGCGGTCGCCCTAGCGACCAGCCGTGTCCGCGTCGGCGCGGCAGTCGCCATCTGTTTCGCCCGACCGCCAGCCCTCGTCCAGCTCGCCGCCGCCGACATCGACGATCTGTCACAGGGGCGCATGGTCCTCGGCATTGGCACGGCGCCACCAGCCTGGAACGAAAACTGGTACGGCGTGCCCAAGCACGAGAAACCGGTGGCGCGGATGAAGGAGTTTGCCCAGGTCTGCCGCCTCATGTGGCGGTCGGACTTCCAACACCCGGTCGATTTCAGCGGGCGGTCGATTCAGATACGCGGCTACGGTCGGCTCTTTCCCCCCCTGCGCACGCAGATCCCCATTTACTTTGGCGCCATGAACCCACAGATGCTCCGAGCGACCGGCGAAGTGGCCGATGGATGGATCGGTGGCGGCATCACTTCCCCGCGGTTCGTGACCGAAGTCGCTCGGGTCCACGTACAGGAGGGACTGGCAAAGGCGGGTCGCCCCGCGAACGCAGTAGAATTCGTCTGTCCGGTCTCGTGTGCGATCAGCACCGATCGAGCGCAGGCGCGCGCCTGGGCACGGTCGCACATCGCGTTTTACGCCAATGTCACCTACTATGACATTGTCCTCAACCTGCACGGTTTTCACAGAGAAACGCAGGCGATCCGGGAGGCGTTCGCCCGCGGCGATCGGGCAGCAGCCGCACGGGCGGTGAGCGACGAGATGATCGACACCTTTATGCTGGCCGGCACCGAGGAAGAGTGCCGCGGCAGGGTCCGCACCTGGACGGGCTGTGCAGACGTCCTCACTTTTCGCCACACTTATTTCGATCCGACGATCTCGCCCGAGACGCTCCTCCAGCGGTACGACTCGCTGTTCCGCCTCGCTGAGGAGTTATAGGGTCGCTGCGCTCGGACAGAGGCGGCTGTTGCGGCACTGTCCGACGTGTCCCTCTCTATGCTGCCGGAGAAAAGAGGTAGATGCTGTCCAAGTGACGGTACGCCTCGGCGTGATCGAGGCCATAGCCCACGACGAATCCATCGGTGAGCGTGAACCCCACATAATCGACCTGTACTGCCACCTGACGCCGCCCGCGCTTGTCGAGCAGCACGCACGTGGAGAGCGCACGGGGCTGGCGTTTTGCCAGCACCTCGAGCACCGCCCGCAGAGTGAAACCGGTGTCCAATACCGTATCGACGAGAATGACGTCCTGCCCGCGAATATCGCAGCGGAGGTCTGTCAGCACCTGCACGGTCCCTGAGGAAATCCGACCGGATCCATAGCTGGCAACCTGGAGAAAATCGATCTGCACCGGGATCGTCAGCGCGCGCACGAGGTCGGCCACGAACATAAAAGCGCCTTTCAAGACGCCGATGACGATCGGTTCCCTGCCCGCAAAATCCTGCGAGAGCATCTGTGCAAGCGCGCGGACCCGTGCAGCGATTGCCTCCCGAGAATAGAGCAAGGTCAGAGCAGGATCCCGCACGGCACCCTCGCCAATCTTCTCGTCCTGTCGCCGGACATGGGCTGCCCGTGCGCCCTTTACTCGTGGGGTCGGCTGGCAATCGACGAGGAGAGCAGCCCGCCGTCGACGAGCAGCGTCTGCCCGCGAATGAAATCCGCATCGTCGGAACAGAGGAACGCTGCTACTGCCGCCACATCCTCTGGCCGCCCGATGCGCCCAGCCGGAGTCTGGGGGAGAACGTCTCTGACGTACTGGGCGTACCCCTCTTCTCCCCCGGCGTATATTTTGGACGAATCGGTTTCGATCAGGCCAGGATTGATGCCATTCACCGCAATGCCGTGCGGTCCGAGTTCATGCGCCAGGTACATGGTGAGATTCTCCAGCGCAGCTTTTGCCGCGCCGAGCAGCCCGTGCCCTGACAGGACGCGCAATGAATCGATCCCGGAGATCGTCACGATCTTTCCCCTGCGCCCCGCCATGAGCGGTACCGCTTCTTGCACGGCCACGAGAAACCCTTTGACGGTGAGGTCAAAGGTGCGCGTGATATTATGCTCCCCCTGGCGCAACAGCGGACGGAACGCCGTCGCTGCCGCGTTGGCAATAAAGATATCGAGGTATCCGTACTGCTCTTTCACACGCTGAAACATCGCGCGCACGGCAGCACTGTCGCTCATGTCGGCCTGTACGGCGATCGCTGTGGACCCCAAACGAGCGATTTCTTCCACGACCGCTGCAGCCTGTTCGGCGTTGCGGCGATAGTTGACCACGATTCGTGCGCCCTCGCGGGCAAAGCGCAGCGCGATAGCACGGCCAATACCGCGGGAGGAGCCGGTAACAAGGGCAACTTTGTCAGCAAAACGCATAAGTTTACTCTGCTCTGTCCTGCATAGGAAGCACTCCACCGGAGCCTTGCGTCGACGCCTGTACGTCCTCGAACACCGCGCACGCGGCGTCTAGTCTAACATCATCTCCACCACTCCGTGCCCAATCAATTCGGCAATCTCTTCCTCCGAGAGGTGCAGGATTTCCCGCAATACCTCCGCATAGTGCTCGCCGAGGAGCGGACTCGGACTCACATCACCCGGAGTTTTGGAGAGGTGTGCCATCAAGCCGTCATAGGGCGAGAGGCCCATGACCTTATGCTCCCGCCAGACAAAGAAGCCACGGTGTTGCAGCTGGGGATCCTGGTGCAGATCGGACTGGGTGGCAACTACACCGGCGGCAACACCGACGCTCTGCAAGAGCGCCTCTACTTGTTCAGCCTCCTGTGTTTTGGTCCACTCCTCGATATGAGCGTTGAGCTCGTCTTCGTGTGCTTTCCGTCCAGCCTGGGTCGCAAATCGCTCTGCCTGGCTCCAGGATGGAGTACCCAGTGCACGAACCAACGCCCTCCATTCCTCATCGCTGAAGACCGCGATCGCCACCCAGCGGTCATCCCCACGACAGCGGTAGACCGCGTGGGGGCAGCCGCGATCATCGGCATTGCCGCGCCGGCTGGCAATACGGCCATTCACCGTATAGTCGAGGACTGCAGTGGGGATATGGTTCACTCCCACCTCGAACTGCGAGAGGTCGATCCACTGCCCTTTGCCGGTGCGGCGGCGGTAATCGAGCGCGGCGGCCAGTAAGGCAGCACCGACGGGTGGGGTAAGCATATCGGTGTACGCACCGTACACCATGCACGGACCGCGGTCCGGCCAGCCGGTGATTTCATAATACCCGGCCAGCGAAGCGGCCATGTTGCCGTACCCAGCATACATCGCGTAAGGCCCGGTCTGGCCGAGCTGGCAGGTAGACAGCATGATCAGATCGGGCCGCACGGGCGCGAGGTCGTCATAGTGCAATCCCCAGGCACGCATCTGTTTGGGAGTAAACCCCTCGATCACGATATCCGCCCACTCCACACACAGACGCCGGGCGATGGCGCGTGCCTCGACCCGCGCCATATTGAGTCCGAGACTCAACTTGCCAGCGTTGAAGTTGGCAAAGAACTGGCTGTTGTTCAGACCAGGGGTGGCGTTTTTATACGGCGGCGCCATGCGCAGACCGTCAAAGCGCGTGAGGGATTCGATCCGGATGACGGTCGCGCCGTGATCGGCAAAGTAGCGCGCCGTGATCGGGCCAACGCCGATCCAGCCGAAATCGACCACCTTGATACCTGTAAAGACTCGCCGGCTCATGCTGGTTTCCTCCTACACGATACCGCGCTGCTGCCACTCTTGCACCTGTGCCTTCGTATAGCCCAACAAGTGGCAATAGACCTCTTCGTTGTGCTCCCCGATGCGCGGGGCGCGAAAGCGGGGACCGGCCTGCGCGTGATTCATGAGCGCCCAATGACCAGGATACAGAATCTCGGTGCCCAGTTCCGGGTGGGCGAGCGGTCGGAAAAACCCTCGGGCAGTGGGTTGCGGATGTTCGACGAGGTCCCGCACGTTGTTCACCGGCGCCGCGAGAATCCGCTCGGTAAACGCTCGCTCGAAGATCTCCCACTTGGTCTTGGTTGCCAGAAAGGTTGCAATGGCTTCGTTGACCTCGTCCATTTCTTGCTGGGCCTGGGGATCGGTTGCCAACCGCGCCAGGTCCCACTCTTCCCACTTTTTGCCACGCATCAATGGCGGCAGCTTCCCTTCGCTCTCCATCCAGCGGCTGACGGCATAGAGCGTGGGTGCCCCCATATGCCCGCCGGCGGTGAAGAAGGTCACGTAGCCATCAGCGCAAGGTAAGATCGCCCGCGCGTTGCCGAAGCCAGCGTTGTACCGATCCCCTGCACGCCGTTGATTTGTCCCGTGATGGATGGGAAACGACGTGGCATTCATCATCTGCCAGACACCGACGGCTTGAATCGACACATCGACCTGCTGCCCCTCACCGGTGTTGTTACGGTGGAACAAGGCGAACAGCGTGGCACTTGCCGCTTCTACACCAGCTTTCGCCGCAATGGTCGGCACGCTGATGCGTACCGGTGCACGGTCTGGGTCCCCCAGTAAGTATTGGAACCCACAGCGCGCCTGCAGGGTCAAGTCGGTCCCTTTCCAGTCTTTGCGGGGACCCGTTTGTCCATACGGGGCGATCGAGGTGAAGATCAGATCGGGCTTCCTGGCTGACAGCGCTGCATACCCCAAGCCGAGTGCATCCAGGTAGCCAGGCGCGAACGACTCGATCACGATATCGCTGCGGTCTACTAACTCGCACAGCAGCTGCCGCCCTTCCGTCCGGGTGAAATCCAGCGTGATCCCCTTCTTGCTGGTATTGAAGGCGAACCAGAAGAGGCTTTTCTCCGGATGCGGTTCATCCCGGTAAAAGGGGCCGATAGAACGCGCTGGATGCCCTCCGGGGGGTTCTACCAGGATAACTTCGGCACCCAAATCGCCCAGCACTTTGCCACACATGAAGCCGGTCTCGCCGGTGAGATCGAGCACGCGGTACGGAGTCAGCAGATAGTCTTTCGGCGGTGCGGTTGCCATACTTTCCCCCACGACATCGCAACGAAGCACGCTCTCATGTTGTCCCTGGAGGTTACCCCACCATCGTCAGTCCGCCGCTCACCGACAGCACCTGGCCGGTGACAAAGTCCGCATCCGGCGAGGCGAAGAAGGCCACGGCGCCGGCGATCTCCTCCGGCGTGCCGAGGCGACGGAAGGGCACGGCACGGGTCATGGCTTCGATAACGCGGGCTCCCTTCTCCCCAGCGGTCACCTGTTTGAGGAGCGGCGTGTCGGTCGGGCCAGGACACACGACGTTGACGGTAATCTTGGCACGGGCCAACTCGCGCGCGAGGGTCTTCGAGAACCCGATCACTCCCGCTTTGCACGCGGAATAGACCGCCTCTCCGGTCGAGCCGACCCGTCCGGCATCAGAACTGATGGTGATGATTTTGCCGGCGTTGCGGGCGATCATGTGCGGTACGACGGCGTGGCAGAAATGGATCGGACCTTTGAGGTTGATGGCAATGACCTTCTCCCACGTTTCGGGTTGGCTCTCGACAAAGGGTTCGATCTTATCCCACCCGGCATTGTTGACCAGGATGTCGATCGCTCCCCAGGTATCCAGGACCTGCTGGACGCACGCTCGTACCTGGTCGAGCTGTGTCACATCGGTTTTCACCGCCAGCGCCTGACCGCCCTTTGCTTTAATAGCGTCGACCGTTTGTGCCGCCTCCTCTGTAAGGAGA
>JANWXO010000005.1 GCA_025057295.1 Candidatus Binatia bacterium
ACCGATGGTGCTGAGCACCGTCTGTGCAACTGCAGGCGAGACCTCCCCGCTAGACGGCAGGCGCACATAGGTATTGCTCTTGCGCAGCAGGAGGCGGAATTGTACCTCCGTGGCCCGGTAGCAGCGTGCATCTACACACAGGACGCTACCCTGCTGTCGCACCTGGCGGAGCGCCAGCCCAATGAGCCATGCTGTTTTCTCCTGATCGCTGCCGCCGAGAACGGCAACACGACCTCTGAGCGATGGTAAGGGGATCGGGTCGGGAGCAAGATCGGGAAGACTTTTTCTTGCCATCTTCCTGTAAGGGTAGCGGTTCGAGGTGCGGGAGGGAAGGCTGCTCTTGTGAGTGTGCAGAAAGTGCTCTAAGCAGAAGGCATGGCAGCGACGGCTTTTCCAACCTGGCGCAAAGGCACCTGGCTCGTGATCGGATTGGTGTTGTTCGCGGCGGTGCTAGTGGTGATTTCACGGGTCTATCGCACTCCTCCGCCAGAAGATGTCGCAGGACTGCTGAGGCAGCAAGGGCTGGCGGCAGCGCGCCAGGCGATGGCGCTTTCGTTGGAGGGGAGAAAATTACTGTCGGCGGAAGAGCAGCAGGAATTGGACGCGTTGTATGCCGCTGCCCTGCAGCAGCTCAGTCCCGCAGAACGCGAGCATTTCCAGATGCTCGCCCGCAAAGGGCTGGCTATGAGCGATCGCGACCTGACCGAGATCAATACGTTACTCCAGCGCGCCCTTGGTGCGCTGCCGCGGGACAAAACTGCCCGGCTGTGGGCCCTCTCCGAGAAAGCGGTACGGTTACAGCATGAACGCGGCGAGGCGACGTCGGCAAGGGAGCGGCGGTAGCTCCCCCGTGCTCCCGCTGAAGCGGGGGAGAGGCTTTGCCAGATTGTGGTGGTGGAGCCTCTCGCTCTTCGTGCTGTGGAGCACCTCGCCGCCCGTGGCGACAGGTGCAGATGCCACGACCCTCTCGGGGATCGAAGGGTTTCGCGTCGAAGTGGGGACGCTGAGTCGGGCAGCACGTGCTCTAGGCGTGGAAGATACCCGTCTGCTGCTCATCGTGCGTGAGCGGTTACAACGGGCGTCCCTTGCCGTCGGTGATTTCCCCGCCCTCCTGGTCGTGTCGTTGCGCGTAGTCGAACACCCGACGACGGTGATTGCCTATAGCCTCGAGGTGGAGGTGCGCCAAGTCGTGCAGTTGACGCGAACCCAGCAAATCCACCTGCTCGCTCCCACATGGGCCAACGGCGTGCTGACGATGGTCGCACGCTCGAGTTTTGTGGCGAGTGTAGAAGACGGTCTGCGCTCTCTCCTCGATCAACTGGTGCGCGATTACCATCTGGTCAACGGGACGCGGCAGTGAGACGGGTGGCTGCCTCTCCAGCTCCAGGCAGCTACTAAGGGAGGTGAGAGCGCGAAAGGACGATGTGTCTGGCACCGGTCTTGCACTTTTCTACTGTGAAAGCCGGACCTGAAGAGAGAGGGGGGAAGAGAAAAATTTTGCGAAGCAGAATCAAGGGGGTTGTACGTACATCAGCACGGTTCGCACGGCAGCGATGTCGAAAGTATAACAGAGGTGTCGAAGGTTTGCCGCTCGCCAGGCGCTCACTGATAACACAGCCCGAGGGTTTTGGGGCGAGCCGCGTTCCGCTGACGCTAAACCGAGAGGAGTGGAAACGAGCTGCAGAGGAGGAGGTCGTGTATGAAGAGGATGGTGGAAGGAGCAGCGTGCCGTCGGAGTGAAGTTCGCTATCGCGACTTGTGCGAGAACACCGATACCCTCATCCAGCATGCGACACCGGATGGCCGTTTGCTGTATGTCAATCCTGCCTGGCAGCAGGCGCTAGGCTACGCTGACGACGAGATCGAGGGCCTCTCGCTCTTCCAAGTTCTCCATCCCCAGTGTCCCCCGGCCCACCGTGATCTCTTTCGCCAGGTTTTACGTGGGGAACGCACGCGTGCGCGCATCGAGACGCTTTTCCGCACGCGGGCAGGGGAGGCTCTGGCAGTGGCTGGAACCCTGACCTGTCGATGGGCGAAAGGTCGGCCTGTTGGGATGCTGGGATTTTTCCAGGACATTTCGGCCAAAAGAGGGTGGAGCCAGGACGGCAAGGATAGTCTGGCCATGTTCCTGCACGATCTCAAGAATCCTGTAACGGCGATTCTCGGCTATACTCAACTGCTCTGCGAGCTGGCGGAAGAGCAGGGGTTACGTCAGATCTGTGACATGCTCTACCGTATCGAGACCAATGCTCGCTCGCTGTGCGCGCTGGTAGGCAATTACGTTGATGGTGCTCTACGGGAAGCCGAGCCACCAGGCTTGCGGCACCGGCCTCTGGTGCTCAACGAGCTGTTGTGCCGGATTGCACTCCAGTACGAGATAGAAGCACGACAGCGCGGTCTCTCGCTGCAGGTACAGCTGCAAAACAACTTGCCGCTCATTTGTGGAGATGCGGTCGAGCTTGAGCGGGTGTTTACCAACCTCCTTCACAACGCCCTCAAATTTACTCCTCCAGGGGGTCGTATCCTGGTCTGTAGTGAACAGCAGGATCAGGCAGTGGTCGTCCATATTCGCGACACCGGGCCCGGGGTTCCTCCTGACGAACTCCCCTTTCTCTTCGACAAGTACTGGCAGGGGAAAGTCCACCGGCGTGATAGCGGGGCTGGGTTAGGGCTCTTTATTGTCAAGACGTTGGTGGATGCGCACGGCGGTCGTGTAGCAGTGACAAACCATCCTGAAGGAGGAGCCTGCTTTTCCGTGTTCCTGCCTCTCTCGGCCACGGCTCCGCAGTGGGTGACTCCCTCTGCGGTTTCTGAGGGGGGAGGATCTTTTGTGGGGATTGAGTCGGCGGCTTAAGCCTACTGACACTGGTCGCGGCGGTCTGCGGCCTCCCCGGCGATGAGTACTCCCTCCTGATATAGGCGTGCCAGCACCTGTCTGAGCGATTCAGGCGGGCAGTGCCGGCCTTCTGGTCGGTGTAAGTAGGCGGTCATCACCTCAGGAATCGCGCTGTAGGTCTTGAGGAGATGCAACAAGGTCGGCACATGCACTCCCTGCAGGAAGCGCACGCCACGCGGGTACCGCGGAGCAAGCGCGACCTCGCGCAGCTCGATGTACGGGCCCTCAACGACCGGTCGGTGCGCAAGCGTGACACCTGGTGCAAGTCGCACGTGGGTGATCCGCGAGGGAGGCTGCGGATGAGGAGGGTGAGCTGAGGGAGGGGAAGGAGCGGAGCCAGCATCGCTGGAGGCTTGGGAGCGCCGTCGCCAGAACTCGCTCTCGGGCCACCGGGTTTCTTGCCGGTAGTACTGCACGGACTGGGTATAATGGGTCTGGTAGGTTGTCTGCTGCCTTTCCTCGTAGAAGCGGATGGCGTGCTGCAGCATGGTCGGGCGCCGTAAGATGGTATTCACCACCACGGCACCGGTAATGGCCGAGGCCATTGCTTTGTGCACCCCCTCTGACGACAAGGGGTCGATAAACACGCCGGCGTCGCCGACGAGCAAAAAATGCGCTCCGGCAAACGCAGAGGCTGTATAGAGAGTGGCATCGCACGCGTGCGGTGGCCATGCCAGCTCTGCCCTGGCCACTAGGGTAGACAGATAGGGGAGCTGCTGCACTATCGAGAGATAGAAGGGCAGCAAGCCATCGCGGCGTATCTGCTGGCCGGCACGCCAGTCAACGAGGAGCGTCACGTTGCGCAGCCCGTTGTGCAGCGGGGCTGACCACACCATGCCGTCCGCAAAAGTTTCCAAGATCGTGTTGGCAAAATCTTCCCCTGGCGGACCATCGGCCCCACGCCAGTATCCGGTCAGTGCGAGGGTGTGGAAGATTGCGTCTCGTCGACGCAGACCCTGACGGGCGAGAATGCCGGTATGGCCGCTGGCGTCGACAAAGAAAGCGGCATGGATGCGTCCTCCTTGGGCGTCGTACACCGTCACTCCAGCACCAGCGGTATAGTGCACCTGAGTGACCATCCGGCCTTCGTACACCTGGACCCCACCAGCACGGGCATGGGCTAATAGGAGGCGGTCGAAATCGGCCCGCCAGACTTGCCAGCCCTGCCGGCTGCGGTCTGGGCTGTAATAGAAAGTGCGAGGATGGGGGGTCCCCCAGCACACCGTGTGACCCACCATGCGGAGGAAGCCTGCCCCTTCGATCTGAGAACGGAGACCGAGGAAATGGAGAATGGGCAGGATGTGTGGGGTGAGAGACTCGCCGATATGAGGACGCGGGAAACGTCGTTTTTCCAGCAGGACGACCCGGAAACCAAACTCCGCCAGGAGGCGGGCGATCGTCGCTCCAGCCGGACCTCCGCCAGCGACAACGACATCGGTGGCGAGTGGAAGCGGAGTGGCGTTCATGACACGACTCTACTGACACTATGTTCGCTGATCTCGACCCCTCTCTGGCACGTAGACCAGGGTTCCTCTCTGCTGTCCCCATCCTTTCTGCTGGGCTTCAGAAAGTCAACGCGCGGGAGTAAGCTTGTCGCCGAAAACTATGCATCTCATTCTCGTCCGCTTTCGCCGCCTTGTGCCGTTCCTGGCGCCATTTCTTTACCGCCTTGTTCTCGTCTTCTTTCTCTCCCTTGTGGGGACAGTACTCGGGCTCCTCTGGCCTCTGTTCACAAAAATTCTCATCGATGATGTCCTCCTTGCCAGCAATCTTCAGCTGCTGTTCCTTTTGAGCGGCATCATGGTCCTGGCGACGGGAACGGGCTACGCCGTCGGTGCGCTCAACCGTTATCTCTATACCCAGGTGACTGCCCGTGTGCTGTTTGCGCTACGCCAGCACCTCTTCGCCCATTTGCAGGCGTTGTCGCTGCGTTTTCATACGCGGACGAGAGTCGGCGATCTGCTCTCCCGTCTCAATACGGATATTGCCGAGGTGCAGACCGTACTGACCGATGCCGCTTTTACCCTGGTGACCAACCTCTTGGTGCTTGTCGCGACGATCGGGTTTCTGCTGTGGCTGCACTGGCAGCTGTTTCTCGTCAGTCTGCTCGTGGTGCCCCTCCAGCTGTACGCGATCGTGAGGACTCGCCCGCAGATCGTGCGGGAAACCCAGCGAGTACGCGAGCTCAATGCCGACATGGGGTCGTTTTTGGTAGAGTCTCTGTCGGCCATCAAGTTCATCAAGCAGTTTGCTGCAGAACAGGTGCAATTGGAAAAATTAGGGCGGTTGGGGGAGCGCTTTGTCCGTGCGGTGACCCGCTACGAAATGCTGGGGTATGTGGGAAGTACGGCCTCCACAGCCACAGCGTTCCTTGGCGGTATACTGGTGACTCTTTACGGGGGCTATCTTGTCATTCAGGGACAGATGACAGTCGGCAGCTTGATCGCCTTCACCGCCTATCAATCGCGGGTGTTCAGTCCGCTCCAGGTGTTGCTGGATCTCTATTTACGCATTGCGCGTGCGGGAGTGTCGCTGGAGCGGATCTTCGAGTTCCTCGATCTCGACACAGAGCGCGAACCGCACGCCGGGCACGGAATCCGACTGCCGCGGGTACGAGGTGCACTGGAGTTCCGGGCGGTATCGTTCGCCTACGACGGCAACGCCCCGATCCTCTCGAACCTCGACCTCACGGTTCCTGCCGGGGGTCGGGTGACGATTTTGGGCCTCAGCGGCACCGGCAAAACCACACTCGTGGACCTGCTGGTGCGGCTGTACGATCCCACCAGTGGAACGATTCTGCTTGACGGCTATGACGTGCGCGACCTCGATCTGGGGTGGCTGCGCAGTCAGGTGACGGTCGTCGGTCACGAGCCGTTTCTGTTTCACGCCTCCGTGCTGGAAAACCTGCGCTACGCCAAACCGGAGGCGTCTCTGCCTGAAGTGATAGGTGCGGCACGGGCCGTGGGGCTGCACGATTTTCTTTGCTCCTTACCTGACGGATATGACACGGTTGTGGGGGAACGAGGGATGCGCCTCTCGGCCGGTCAGAAGCAGCGGGTGGCACTGGCCCGTGCAGTGCTCAGACAGCCAGCCGTGCTGGTGCTGGACGAAGCGCTCTCGGGGCTCGATGTCGTCAGCGAAGCGAGTATTCGCGACACGATCGAGACTCTCCTGAGTGGCCGGACGATCATTACCGTGACTCACCGGCTGTCTTCTGTCCGGCCGGACGACACGGTGGTGATACTCGAACAGGGACGAGTGAGGTGGGAAGGGCGGTACGGGGACCTCGCCGCTGTCCCCGGCGACCTTAGGAGCGTCTTACGTGCGTGGGAAGGCCAGGCTGAGTGATCACTCGGGAATCCTGCGACTCGTGCGACGGAGGTAGGCTGTGGCTTCGTCGCTGGTGAGGTCCGGACACCGTTCGAGCAGCAGGGCGAGGAGGGCGGTGATGTGGGCTGACGCAAAACTGTGACCGCGAAAGTTGCGAGCCTGTGCCGGACTGGGAAGGGGACGGGGACAGGGATGAGCCCGCAAGGGAACCGGGTCGTCAAGGATGTACCAGTGATCTTCCCACCCGCAGCGATCGTCTCCTGCAACACCAATAACGCCGGGCAAAGCAGCCGGGAGCATCGCCGCCCGGCCTGGCGGAGAGGCGGCCACGAGCAACGTGCCGCGACGATTGGCTTCAGCCACCACGGCACGCATGCGCTCGCAGTGGTCAGGGTTGCTCGTGCCGAGACTCAGGTTGATCAGGTGCATCTGCTGTCCCAGTGCCCAGTGGAGCGCGGCTTCGAGCACGGCGAGCGAGGCAACCAGACGCTCGGCAAAGATCTTGATGGCGTAGAGTTCGACCTGTGGCGCCTTCGCGCGCACAATACCGGCCAGGGCAGTGCCATGACCGATCCGATCGCTATAATCTGCCGTCGTCTGGACCTGCCCTGCTGCTGTGAGGAAGAACCCGAGACCGCCGCTGACGTGCCTCACGTGAGAGTGCTGGGGGTTCACCCCGCTATCGATCAGCGCCACACGCACCCCAGCTCCGGTTGCACCGCGAAGATCAGCAACGCTGGCCACACACGTCTCCTCTGTCGCTGTCAGCCTGATGTACCCCCTCTACGGGGGATGTGGCAAGACCTCGGATGTGTTTGGTGTCTGTGGGGGAATTGTCCGTGCACGAATTTGACACCTGGCGAGGGCGGTGTAGAATGCGCCTCCAGACATGCGCATGCGATGGGATGAACCGGGGGATTTCATGCAGGTGTGGGTGACCCTCGACAGCGGTCAGGGCGGGGCGGCGGTGTTGCTCTCTCTTTGCGGGTTGCTCTGCTCGATGTTGTTGCTCCTGCCGTCGGCCTGGGGGGAGGACGATCCAGCGGTCGCCTTGCTCAACGATCGCTGCTCCGGCTGTCATGCACCCAGCGAAGAAGGAGGGAAACTCGACGCTATCGAGTCTCAGCGGAAGACCCCGGAAGGGTGGCAGATGACGCTCGAGCGCATGGTGCGGGTCCATGGGGCACAGGTGAGCGCGGAGGAGGCGCACCGCTTGATCAAATATCTGAGCGATCGCTATGGCCTGGCCCCTGTAGAGGTTGAGCCGTTCCGCTATGCCATCGAACAGCGTAGCAATACGGTGGAGCAGCTCGAGATTCCTGCGGGGGTGCAAGGGGCGTGTGTGCAGTGTCACTC
Source organism: Candidatus Binatia bacterium (assembly GCA_025057295.1). GTDB lineage: Bacteria > Desulfobacterota > Binatia > Bin18 > Bin18 > JANWXO01. The sequence goes on from JANWXO010000005.1 coordinate 7,583, forward strand.
CTACGCGCGCATCGCCCTCCAGCGACGCACCCCGCTGCAGTGGGCACGCTTAGTCGATGCCAAAGCGGCGCTGTTTCCCAACATCGAAAACGAGACAGCCTCGTCAGGCTTTCTTGCCGATCTGTGGCTCACCGTGGCGCGGCGGGAGGCGGTTCCCTATCTGACCGAAAAGTATCCCTTCGTGACTGAAGAGTGGGCGCGATGGCAGGCTGCGCCCAAACCTACCTATGCCGGCCACTGGAAGGTGGTCGGCCATGATCCAGGACGGGGTGGTGAGTATACCGGCCGTCTGACCCTCAAGGCGCTCGGCAATGACCAGTACGAGGGAGTGTTTACCCATGAATTTGCCGACGGATCGACGGTGTCGGGGAAGACCACGGTGATGATCTATACCGGGTTTCAGTGGCGCGGGGTGGCGCAACTCGACAACGGGAAGACACAGCGGGAGATTTTCTTCGCGAACGAGGACGGCTCGGTAGTGCGAGGGCGGCGGCTCCTCACGAGGATCGGCGACCTCGGTATGGAGGAGACGCTCTATCGTGTCGAGGGCGGAGCGAGACTGCTCGCGGTCGTGCCCGCCGCGCTCAAGTCGGGGACGACTCAGAGAGTCAAACTCTTTGGCATGCATTTGCCGACGAACATCACGGCGCCAGCGATCACCTTTGGCGCAGGGCTCACGGTCCAATCCCTCAGCCGTAGCCAAGACGACACAATGCTTGCCGAGGTCGTTATCGCAAAAGACGCACCCCAGGGTCCACGGCAGGTCAAGATCAGTGGGGTCATGGGTGAGGTGCCGCTCTACGTGTATGGGCAGGTCGATTATATTCGCCTCGCTCCCGAGCGGGCATTTGCTCGCCCCGGTGGGGTACGCACGCCCAAAGTGCTGCAGCAGTTCGAGGTCATCGGCTACCTCAACGGTGCGGATGGAAAAAAGGGAACGGAGGATGATGTGCCGATCGGACGGGTTGGGCCGGTGCGATGGCAGCTGAATGAGTACGTGCGGCGGATGAACGATGACGACCTCCGTTTTGTCGGGACGATCGATGAGACTGGCCTGTTTACTCCCGCGGTCGAAGGTCCGAACCCTCAACGCCACCTGTCCGAAGGCAATGTGGGAGACGTGTGGGTCGAAGCCTGGTATCAGCCAGACGGTATGAAGCGACCAATGGGTGCGCGGGCGTTTCTGCTGGTGATGCCCCCGAAGTTTAACTTTCAGCCTCTCGAGTGACCCGTATGGAGTTGTGCTTCCATCCAGAGAACGCCCATACCGTGCCGTATCGTGGTGACAAGATCCTCGTAGCGGCCAAGAGCATGGCCGTATTCGTCATGGATGCGGTGGCAGAAGCGGTGCTGCGGTATGCTCAGACCCATCCCCGTTTCCGCGTCGAACACCTGATCCAGGCGCTCGCAGCCCAGTTTTCTCCCGCTGAGGTGCTCGAGACCGTGCACGAGTTCGTCCAGCTACACATCCTGCTGCCTGCGGGGGTATCAGCGTTCCCTGCTGCGCCTCCAGCTCCTCAGGTTGAACAGGTTCCCTTGACCTCTTTGGTGCTCAATGTAGCCAATAAGTGCAACCTCCACTGTACCTATTGTTATGAGCCTGAAGAGGCGAAGTACGGCCCCGCTGCGCGACAGATGGATCTCGAGACGGCTCAGGCGAGTATCGATTTCCTCTTGCGACGAGCGGGCAAGAGCCGTGAGGTGCATGTCGTCTTCTTCGGCGGGGAGGCCTTACTGAATTTTAAACTCATGCGCCAGATTGTCGACTACGCGCAAGAGAAGGCGCACGCCTGCGGCAAGACAGTGGATTTCTCCCTCACCACCAATGGCACGCTCTTGACGGACGAGATCATCGACTTCTTCCAGGCGCACCGTTTCGGTCTGACGATTAGTATCGACGGTCCCAGAGATCTGCATGACAGTCGTCGCTCCTTTCTCACGGCTCGGGGCGAGCGCAGAGGGTCGTACGAGGTGATCGTGCCACGGATCCGTCGCCTCTTCGAACGCTATACAGCGCGGCCGGTCGTGGCGCGGGTGACCCTCACCAAAGGGACGGTGCACATCATGCGCATCTATGAGCACCTCACCGAGCTCGGCTTCTTTGAGGTCGGCTTTGCGCCCGTCACGGCAAAAAGGGGGGCGGTCTATGGTCTCGAACCAGTCGATCTGCGCTCTGTCCTCGACGGCTTCCGTGAGCTTGGTGCCTACTACGTGGCGCGTGCGCTGCGGAACCAATACACGGGATTCGCGAATTTGAGCACCCTGCTCACCGACATCCATCAGGGAACCAACAAACTGTTTCCGTGCGGGGCAGGGATAGGCCTCTTGGACGTGGATGGGAATGGCGACGTATATTTGTGCCACCGCTTCCCTGGCGTGGAAGAACACAAATACGGCAATGTCAAAACAGGGCTGCAGTACGACCGCCTCAACGCCTTCCTGCACAGAGCTCAGGTAGGGCAAAAAGCTGTCTGCCAAACCTGTTGGATTCGCGGTCTCTGCGGAGGTGGCTGTTATCATGAGGCCTACACCCAGTTCGGCGATGGTGCGTTGCCGAACGTGCACTATTGTGAGTTCCTGCGCGAGTGGACGGAGTACGGGATCGGGGTCTATATGGAGTTGCGGCGGAAGAACCCTGGATTTATCGAGACATGGGTCTTGCGTGGTCGTAGCGGGGCACCCAAGGAGCTGACGTGATGGACGTCGGGGTAAGGGAGGAGGGGTGCGTGACCTCTCTACACTCTAATACCTCCTGAGCAGTGTTGGAGAAGGAGAAGCGTATGAAACATCTGAAAGCCGCCAATCAGAAGGCCGAGACGCTCGAGGCTGCGCAGGCAGTGGAGGGCCAGTCCCCGACGGAGGATATCGTAGGATTGGCCCAGCCCATGGGCTGTACCACGATCTATAATCCTGGCTGGGAAGTGAACGCGTGGGGTGGGGTGAATGCCATGTGCGCCCCGATGGAGGCCGATCTCTTAGGTTGTGCCAACGTGTGTTGGTGGCCCGCGCAGGTACCCGATAGTCTGCAAAATTATCCGGAGTGGGCCAAGGCGTGTTCAGGGCTCAACCAAGAAGACTGGCGCAATCTCGAAGTGATATTCCCGAAGGGACAATAAGAAGGCGTGAGACAACAACTTCTGCTCTCCGACTTTGTCCCACCTGGGGAAGAGCAGGCGGGACGTGTGCCACTCGGGGAGAAACCGGACTTTCCCGACACGGCGAAGAGGCAAGAGCGATGAACGCCAGAGCCCGTATCCTGACCCCCTCTCTGTTTTCCCTCTTGTTGATAGCCCTGCCCCAGTCGGCATGGGCGAAGTGGTACCTCCTCGCGACCTCGGCGCCGAACACGCTCCACGTGATCGATACCGAGACCGATACGGTGGTGAAAAAGATCGCGCTAGAAGGCCGCGGGCCAGCGCTCAATATCGCCCCCAATCCTGCGCGTCCGCAGTATGCCTACGTGGTCAATAATCTCGCCCAGAGCGTGGCGATGGTCGACCTGGACGAAGGCAAACAGGTCACGAGCTTTGACCTGTCGAGTGACGGAGAGCTGGTCCGCACCCAGGCCATCGACGTCAACCCGCAGGGAACTCGTCTCTACATCCACGAGATGCCGATCAAAAAAGAGCTCGGGCGCTACGAGATCCAGGACAATCGCATCAAGGTGATCGATCTCGACACGAATACGGTCATCAAAACGTTTCCTGCTCCCCGCCAGATCATGGCCCTGGCCTCGGCGAAAGATGGCAAACGTCTGTACGCGTTTGGCGTCGGCGGTGATATTGCTGTGCTGGACCCCGAGCAGGGAACCCAGGTGGATACGATTCCCCTCGTGAACCGCAACATCACTGGCATCAAACGCACCGACGGTTTACCGATCTGGAACCCGTATCAAGAGAACGATTTTCTGCTCTCGTTTGCCATTGTGACCACCGATGCGATCACCGGCCAGATGACCCTGGGTATCGCTGCGCTCGATCTCAAGCAACCGGATCCTGAGCTTTTGACGATCGAACTCCACCCCTTCTCTGCCGACACCTACGTGTTAAACGGCGCCTGGTCGCCCAGGAACAACAAAGTGTACTTTGCCTACAACAGTATCTGGAAAGTGGACCCGACCACGCGGCAGGTCGAAAAAGCCGGGGCGGTGGACAATACCTATTTTTCTCCTTTCGTTCACCCTGAGGGCAAGAAGATCTACTGTGGCGGCAACTGGCATGACATCGCGGTCTATGACGCGGAGACGTTGGAGCTGCTGACCAAGATTGAACTGGGACACTCGCAGGCCGGAGGAGGGATACGGTTTGTGAAGAGATAACGTGCTACCGGGCTGCAGGTGGACATATGGATGAGCAAGGGCATCGTGCTGGCGACGGGCGGCTGTCGCAGAGATAAGGAACGGATGTGCACAAGCGGACGCCTGACGCGTCGGCTGTTTCTGTATGGGATGGGCGCGGCCCTCCTTGGGGGGCGTGCTCAGCCTGTGGTGCTTGCCGCACCTGGAACGGTTGCACCGAACAGCATGTCCTTCGCGACCGTGGTCCAGCGCCGGGCGATGGTGCGGGCGTACAAACCCGATCCGGTGCCGGAGCGGACGATCCGCCGGCTCTTGCGATACGCGGTGCGTGCGCCGAGCGCCGGCAACCTGCAGCCATGGGAGTTCATTCTCGTCAGGAGCGCTGAGAACCGTGACAGGCTCGCCAAGGCGGCCCTAGGCCAAACCTGGATGGCGACCGCGCCGCTCATCATCGCTACCTGTGCCAATATCCAGCGGTCCGGACAGAGATACGGAGCGCGCGGCACGTTTTACAGCTTGATCGACACCGCCTTTGCCTCGTTGCTGATTTTACTGGGTGCCGTCGAGCAGGGCTTGGGAGCGTGCTTTGTCGGCGCCTATAACCCAGAAGAGGTAGCGAAGATCTTGGCGTTGCCGGAACACGTGCGGCCAGTGGGGCTAATCACTATTGGTTATCCAGCCGAATCCCCGCGCAGACCCGGAACCCCGAAGATTCCCTTGCACCAACTGATCCACGAGGAGAAATGGTAGACGCGGCTCTCCTGCAGGAGGAGTGCTCTCGCCGTGGCGAAGAGAAGCGAGCAGCACCCCCTCGCTTGTGTCGGTGCCGCTCCGAAGGAAAGTCTCTTCTGGCAGCGGTCACCGTCGTATCCTTGTGGGGAGCGTAGGTGAAAGACTTGACAGATTGCTATTGCCTCATCTGTCAGAAGGCTGTATCCAAGTCGGGATAGCAGAGGAGAGCTGCGCAATGGCAATGATGATCAGGAGGGAGTACGAGGCGCTCAAAGAAGCTGACGCCAGCGAAGAAAAAGCGCCCAAAGCAGCGGGAGCGATTGCTGCTTCCGCAACCCGCTTTGCCAAGATCGAGGCCGACTTTATTCTGCTGAGGTGGATAGTCGGATATCTGGTCGCTGCCACGACCGCCGTCATGCGGCGCGTCTTTGCCCTGTAACCCCATTCTCATGAGGGGAACAGGTTTTTTACCCATTGCTTTTCCCGCTTTCTTGCTCTCCGTAGAGAGGTGAGGCTGGGGACATCGCAGTGATAGCTCTCCTGTTGCAAATCTGGGAAGGGTCAGGTCTTATGGTGGGTGCGAGCGGGGACGAAAAGAGTCGCACGGAGTGCTCATGGTAGAAAACGCTCTGCAGAACATCAAAGATTTCCATGATGTCATCCGCTTGCTGGAAGAGCATCCGGAATGGCGAGCCGAGCTGCGCCGTTTGATATTGACGGACGAGCTCCTTGCGTTGCCGCAACGGATAGATCGTCTGAGCGAGCAGGTTGCGGCGCTAGCGGAGGCGCAGGCGCGGACGGAGGCGCGGGTGGCTGAGTTAGCCGAGGCCCAGGCACGCACGGATGCACGGGTGACAGCGCTGGTGGAGGCACAGGCGCGGACGGAGGCGCGGGTAGCCGAGTTGGCCGAGGCGCAGGCGCGCACTGAGGCCCAGGTGGCGCTCTTGACTAATCGCGTTGATGTCCTGGCCCAGGTGCAGCAGCGGCTGCTCGACGATATCGGTACGCTCAAGGGGCGCGACCTAGAGCGTACCTACCAGGAAAAAGCAGCGGTCTTCTTCGACAGCATCGTGCAGGAGCCGCGCGTGCTCCCCTTTGCTGAGATTCGCCCCTTACTCGATGATGCGGTGCGCCGTGGAGTGCTCTCAGCTGAAGAACGGCGGGAGCTGATCCGTACCGATCTGTTCGTTCAGGGGAGGCACCCCGACACCGGGGAGGCCATGTATCTGGTCGTCGAGGTGTCATGGAGCGTGTATAGTACAGATGTCGAGCGTGCAGCTACGCGGGCCGCGTTGCTCCGCAAACTCGACGTGCCAGTCGTTGCGGTTGTCGCGGGCATGGGGATTATGCCTGAGGCGCATCGCGAAGCGACCAACCGCGGTGTATGGCAGATGATCGACGGCACGGCAGTGCCCCCTGTTGCAGCCTGAGGTGGGCTATCTGGAAGTGAGGAGGTATTATGCAACGCATGTGCGTGGTGCTCGGGGGAGTTGTGTTGCTGTTCGTGCAGCCAGCCTATGCGGAGCTCCCCGCTGAGGTTCTACAACAGGTCTTTTCCCCCTACGCGATAGAGAAACCTTCCGTGCCAGGCCTGACGCCGGGAATGGTGATCTCCCGAGAGACCTGGGAAGCGGCCAAAGACTACCTCCCACTGGAGATCCTCGACAGAGTGAAAGCTGGGGAGTTCCAATTTTCCATCCAGGAGACGACCGATTTGCCGGTGAGTGAGGCGTACGTCGAGGCCACGCGAAAATATGCGGAGCAGGTCAGAATTGGACCTGACGGGGAGCTCGAAGGGTACGTTGCCGGGCTACCGTTTCCGCGTCTCGACCCGACCGATCCGTCCGCCGGTCTCAAGGCAGCGTGGAACATGCGTCACCGCGACTTCGGCGATATCGTGCAGGTGTGGAATACGTTCCGCCTGGTGCCGGAGTCCGGCCTTCCAGATCGAGAGATCGAAAACTACTATGTGGTGGCGTATGGCATGCACCGCCCCATTTCCGACGGCATGAACCCAAACAAGTGGGAGCGAGATGGCATCCTCTACAAAGAGTTTTTTCACATTACCAATCCATTCGACTTGAAGAACACCATGTCGCTCAAGCACCGTTACGTGCGCGACCAGGCCAACGACGACAACTGGGTCTACACTCCGGCGAGCCGTAAGATCCGTAAGGTGATCGTCAAGCACGAAGACGCATCGTATGACTCCGGCTTTCTCAACGAGGACTTCTTCGGCTTTTGGGGGTATATCCGCTCGTACGAGTGGAAACTGCTCGGGAAAAAGCGACTACTGGCACCGATTGGGATCAAGGCGGTCAGCGCCACGTTCGGCGGGCGCGGTTCGTGGTATCCGGTCGATCCCTGGGAACTGCGGGAGATGATCGTGCTGGAAGGCACGCCCAAGGCGAGTGGCCATCCCTACAGCAGGCGCGTCCTCTACATCGACCAGCAGACGTTCGTGCCGGTCTACGTGCTCCTTTATAAGCGGGACGGGGCACATCAGAAGACCCTATTCGAACTGTACGGCAATCCCCAGTACAATCCGGGCAACGAGCACGTGCGCGTGCCCCTGTGGGCCGGAGAGTCGATGATCGACTACGACAATCGCTTTGCGTCCATGACGGTGGTGACCAAGATTCTCTACAACCAACCGGTACCGGAGGACTTTTTTAACCTCGAGAAAATCGTCTCGCGGGGGCAGTGAGAGGAACGCGGGGTCGGGGGTGAGGATGCGCAGTGCGAGATGGTGGCGGGTAGGAGGGATCTTCTTCGTTCTTTTCCCTGTGGGGATTGTTTGCCATGCGGATTTGACCTACGGTCCGGTGTCGCTCTCCGGCAACGTGCAGACGCAGCAGATCTTGCGCCACCCGGAGCCCGAGAAGTGGTCGATCGTCCAGCAGCGCAACACGTTGCGCCTGCGTCTCGAAGTGGACTGGATCGCCAATGGACACCTACTCAACCGCGTGGCCGTGCCGTGGATCCAACGCGCTCACTTTGTCGCTTTGTATCGGGGGGTGTATGATAGCGTCTATGATTTCCTGCCGGGGCCGCGGCAAGAGGCGTTCCCTTACCGTGGGCCGACACGGCGAGATGGGAAGCTTGCCGACCTGACCGACGGGGCAGCGCACGCGCTACGGTTCGAGAGCGACTTCCGCGAGGTGTATACAGACCTCGAATTCGCGACCCTGCCGCTCTCCTTGCGTGTGGGACGACAGATGGTCGTCTGGGGAGAGTCGGACAACCTGCGCATGCTCGACCGCACCAATGCGCTCGACGCCACCTGGCACGGCGGCGGAGTTGGGCTGGAGACCTGGGATGACTTGCGTATTCCCTATTGGATGGTCAAAGCGGTGTACAGCGGCGGCCGCCTGGGGCCGCTGAGCGATACGTTTCTGGAAACATATTGGGTGCCCGGATTGTGGGTGCCGGCCAAGATCGGGTTCTTACCTGGCCGACCGTGGAGCGCCCCGACTCCCAATCCGTTTGCTGGCAGTCCGACTGGCGGCAACTTTGCCCTGCTCAAAGGGACGGTTCTCGGACGTCAGGGGGACTATGCCCGAACCCCGGGCGATAACAGTCAGGTTGGGGTTCGCGTCGGTGCCACGACCCCGCAGGGGTTGACGTTGACTCTGAATTACCTGTATCAGCGCATCGCGCACGACGATGGGATGAATACGACGAGCCTGCGGGGCCGGAACCAGTGTCGCTTCGGTACCCCAGGGTGCACATCAGCGTTCGAGGTTGCGCGCCAAAACACCCTCCTGCTCGCACGTGGCGTCCTGCCCGCGGAGGCGTATTATCCCTATGTCCACACTATCGGTCTGTCCGCCAGCTATGCGGATGATACCTACACCCAGGGTGTGTGGCGCATGGAAACGATCTACGAATTTGGCAAGCCGTTTGCAGACAAACGGCGGCCAATCCTGATTCTCGATTCTCAAGGGTTGCCGGTGCCGAGTGGCCTCTTTGAGGTGAAAAAGAGCGACGCCTGGCAGGCGTTCGTGGGGTTCGATCGGCCGACGTGGATTCGGTCGCTCAACCGGCGCTCGACGTTTTTCCTCACGACCCAGCTCTTCTGGCAGTATATCCCCACCGGGACGAGACGCTTCCAGGGGCAGTTGTCTCCTACCGACAAGGTTCGTCAGTGGGAGGTGGTCGGTACGGTAGCGGCGAGTACCGTCTACCTGCGGGGGACCCTGTTGCCGCTCGCCTTTTTCGTCCTCGATCCGATCAATCGCTACAGCTCGCAGTTTGGCTGGGTGGTGGACTATTATCTGCGACCGAACCTCATCGTCCGACTGGCACAAGCCTATTTCTTTGTTCCCGGCTACGGCGGTGTGGTGGATGAAGCCTGGGGGTTGGGGGGACTCTACCGGCGCCGGGACGAGACCGTCTTGCGGGTGACGTACCAGTTTTGAGATGTCGCCTGTGCTAGCAGTCCGGTTGGGGAAGTGCTAAGGAAACCTCCACGAACGCAGGAGGAGGTCATGGCCGGAAAATATTTTGAAGAATTTACCGTCGGGGAAGTGTTCCGCCATCAACCCGGGCGGACGGTGACCGAGACGGACAATCTTTTGTTCACGGCGTTGACGATGAATCCTCAACCGCTCCATCTGGATGCCGAATTCGCCAAAAACGCCGAGTTTGGTCAACGGCTGGTCAACAGTATTTTTACCTTAGGGTTAGCCGTCGGCCTCTCCGTCGGCGATACCACTTTGGGGACCACGGTCGGGAACCTGGGGTTTGAGAAGGTAGAGTTTCCCAAACCTGTCTTCATTGGCGATACCATTTATGCGGAGACCGAGGTGGTGGAGAAGCGGGAGTCAAAGTCGCGGCCCCAGTGGGGGATCGTCATGTTCGAGCACCGCGCCACCAATCAGCGTGGTGAGATCGTCATGCGCTGCAGACGGGCGGCGATGATGCGGAAAAAGGAAAGCTAACTGCACGGTGGGAGTAGCCGTGCTCCCGTTCTGCACACCCTCGCGTGGGCGCTTGAGAGGGAGGCACGAAGCCTGCCTCGACCTTGTACAGGGAGGCATTGCATATGGCACGACTCCGACGCGCCGTTCATTTCGTTCCCGGCGCAAATGAGAAAATGTTGCAAAAGTCTCTGGCGTTACCGGCGGATGCCTTGGTGTTGGACCTCGAAGACTCGGTGACCCCTGAGCAGAAAGATGCTGCGCGAGAAACCGTGACCTCCTGGCTCAAGCACGTCGATTTCGGCCGCCAGGAGCGTATGGTACGGATGAATCCTCTCGACACCCCCTGGGGAGTGGCCGATCTGGAAGTCACCATGCGTGGCCGCCCGGATTCCTACCTCGTGCCCAAAGTCCGCGCGAAGGACGACCTGTTGCAGATCGACATCATCCTGAGCCGCATGGAGCGCGCGTACGGCTATCCCCCCGGTGGGGTCAAACTGGTGGTGATCGCCACGGAAACGCCGCAAGGGTTGCTCAACATCCGGGACTTCGGCTATTGCCCGCGAGTGGATGGGCTCTCTTGGGGGGCCGAGGATCTCTCCGCCGCTATTGGTGCACGCCGCAATCGCGATGAGCAGGGACAGTTTTTAGAGGTATTCCGCTACGCACGCGTAATGACTCTGTTGGCGGCCACCGCTGCTGGGGTGCAGCCCATCGACACGGTGTTCGTGGACATCAACGATACCGAAGGGCTGCGCCGCGAATGTGTGGAAGGCGCCTGGATGGGATTTACCGGCAAGATCACCATTCACCCGAGCCAGATCCCCATCGTCAATGAAGTGTTTACTCCCTCTGCTGAAGAGATCGCGGAGAGCCAGGAATTGCTCGCCGCATTCGAGGAGAACCGCAAGGCGGGCAAAATGGCCTTCAGCTTTAAAGGGCAGATGGTGGACGTGCCCCACCTGACCCGTGCTCGTACCATTATCGAGCGGGCACGCCTGGCGGGATTGCTGTAAGCTGCTCTTGACGGATGCAGAGCGGTGGGGGACCCCGTTGAGGCAGTTGCTCAGTAGTGTGAGCTTTGCTGCGTGCCGCCTGACGAGGAGGAGAAGTCGTGATCGGGGTTATCAGCTGTGGCTATCATGTGCCGTTTTGTCGCTTGGAGCGGAGTAAAATCGGCGAAGCGTGGGCACGCCGCGCAGGGAAAGGGGAGCGGGCAGCGATCTATTTTGACGAAGACGCTTTGACCCTCGGCTTGGAGGCGGCGCAGCGGTGCCTCGAAGAAAAAGGCAGAACGGGCATCGACGCCTTGTATTTTGCTTCGACTTCTGCCCCCTTCTGGCAGCGTTCCTCGGCGAGCTTCATGGCGGCTGCCTGCGATTTGCCGGCCACGTGCGAGACGGTGGACTTCGCCGGCAGCATTCGCTCGGCGACGTCCGCCCTGCGCGCCGGCATGGATGCGATTGGCAGCGGGCGCCTGCAGCGCGTGTTGATCGCTGCCGGAGATGTGCGCGACGGCCAGCCGGGGGAAGGAGAGGAGGAGTGGTTCGGCGATGCCGGCAGTGCCGTGTTGCTCGGGCGTGACGGCGTTATTGCTGAGATTATCGGCATGGTTTCACAGTCGAGCGACTTCCTCGACGAGTGGCGACGAGACACAGACAGTTATATCCAGACGCAACCCTCGCGCTTTACCACTGAAAGGGGGTACCAGGCGAGCGTGGTGGCGGTCGCTCAGCAACTCCTCGAACAACATGCCCTCCAGCCGCAAGACTGTGCCAAGCTCATTCTGCCCTCTCCAGACGGCCGGGCGCATGTCAATGCAGCGAAAAAGTTGGGGTTTCACGACAACCAGATCCAAGATCCTCTCTTCCAGGAGGTCGGCGCGTGTGGCACTGCCGCTCCGTTCCTCCTGCTGGCAGCAGCGCTGGAGACGGCCAAGCCGGGAGATCTGCTGGTGCTGCTGGCCTATGGCGACGGGGCGGACGGGTTCCTCTTGCGGGTGACGGAAGAGATCTCGACCCGCGTCCTTCCGCGGTCGCTCTCTGATCACTTGAGCGAGAAACGCTTGTACCCCTCGTACTCGATCTTCAAAAAGATGCGCACCTACTACGCCCAGAATGCCGAGGGGCCGGAGCTGTCCAACGTCCTTCTCGCCAAGGAAGAGAAACAGAATGTGCGCTTGTACGGCACGCACTGTCTCCGTTGTGGTACGCGTCAATATCCCATCGCTCGCGTCTGCATTACCTGCCAGAATCATGACTCCCTGCAGGAAGTACCATTGGAGCGCACGGGGCAGGTGTTTACCTTTACCCGTGATCACCTCTATGTTGCGCCAGACTCGCCGACGATCATGACAGTCGTTGACCTCGACCAGGGAGGACGGTTGTACCTGCAGATGACCGATGTGGACCCCGAAGAGGTGCGAGTGGGGGATGCAGTGGTCTTGACGCTGCGGCGGCGCAAGGAGGGGCCGAGTATGCACCACTATTATTGGAAGTGCAGACCGGTACGGTAGCAGGGAGAAGCCTGTGGCCGATGCGGACCAGGATGGGGAGTCTAGTCTCGCGCAGTCCGCTTCCCAAGCGATCGGTGTAGCACTGCCTGTCTCATCTGCTCCCTTGGATGAGACGGTGTGTCTCAGAATCTTGAGACAGAACAGAACCGCCCCAGACCGATGGTCCGTGCCCCTGAACCTGCTGAGTATCCCTGCTCGCGTGTTCCCCTTCCCTCGGCATGATCTCTGGGCACGCCGCTCGTGCTGCTGAGAGTGTTTCACTGCTGTGCGACACCTGCCCCGTGTGGGACACGGGTGACATCGGGGGAAATCGGTTCTTTGTGGGCACCTGCAGAGAGAAACGAGAAGGAGAGGGCAGGGTACAGGTTTTGCTCTCTTTCCTGCCGGAGTCTCTAGAAAGGAGGCCGGTCATATGTATCAGAGAACAGCCCAGCGGCATTCGCTCTTTTGTATTTTGCCGCCCCACATCCTGCGGTCGATTGCCCAGAACGGCACGGCACAGCAGCGTACGGCTTCGATGCAGACACTCGCAATTGACCACACCTTCCGCGCACTCCGGACACGGCCGCGGCTCGGGGTCCCGGCGCGTCCCCGCATGCTCCCGGCAGAAGGCATGAAGGTCCGTACCATCTTCGATGCCCGCCACACGCAGACTTTGCCTGGCGAGGTGGTGCGGATCGAAGGTGGGCCGCCCACTGGAGACGTGGCGGTGGACGAAGCCTATGATGGACTCGGCGCCACGTATGATTTCTTTTGGGAAATCTTTGAACGGAACTCCATCGACGACGAGGGAATGCCATTGGATGCCACCGTGCACTTCGGTCAAAACTACGATAATGCCTTCTGGGACGGGCAACGGATGGTGTTCGGCGATGGTGACGGTGATCTCTTTAACCGCTTTACCATCTCGCTGGATATCATTGGCCACGAGTTAGCGCACGGGGTCACCGAAGACGAGGCGCAACTCATCTACTTCTTCCAAGCCGGAGCGCTGAACGAGTCCATGTCGGATGTGTTCGGCTCCTTAGTCAAGCAATACGTACTCGGCCAGACCGCTGAGCAGGCCGATTGGTTGATCGGCGCCGGACTCTTCACCGCCAACGTGAATGGGGTCGCCTTGCGGTCTATGAAGGCACCTGGCACGGCGTATAACGATCCGGTTTTAGGCAAGGACCCGCAACCGGCGCACCTGCGCGATTTCGTCCGCACCTTTGAGGACAACGGTGGGGTGCACATCAATTCTGGTATCCCCAATCGCGCGTTTTACTTAGCGGCCACCAAGCTGGGTGGTTATGCTTGGGAGAAAGCAGGCCGTGTCTGGTATGAGACCTTACGTGACTCACGGCTGCGACCCAACTCCGGCTTCCAACGCTTCGCCCGGCTCACGGTCAGCAACGCCGCGCGTCTGTTTGGCGCGGGGAGTGCAGAAGAACAGGTCGTCCGCCAGAGCTGGTCAGAGGTCGGGATCATGATACACTGACGACCGGAGGACTTGCTGGTGCGTATTCGGTTCAAAACAGAAGGGGGAATTGCTCATTTCCCGGGCTTGAGTCAACCAGTCACGATCGATTGCGACCAACTGCCCACGCAGGAGGCTCGAGAGGTGGAACAGTTGGTCGCGGACGCACGTTTCTTCGCTTTGCCAGCGGGGGCGGGCGCAGGGCGGCAAGGGGCAGCTGATTACCGGCACTATACCATCACGGTCGAAGCAGAGGGGCGACGTCATACCGTGCAGGTATCCGATCCGGTTGCAGACCCCGCCCTGCAACGGTTGGTGGCCTATTTGCAAGCGAAAGCACGGGCATTGCGTAGAGTGCGTTCCCCGGAGTGACACCTCTGCCCGACCCGTTTCTGCAGGCAGCGCAAACCACCTTGCTCCTCTGGCAGGGGGCGCTGCTGTGATGCTCGAGGGCCTCACGTCAATGAGCGGCCGCCATCGATCGTGAACACCGCACCGGTACTGTAGTCGGACTCGGCCACAAAGACGACGAGCTGAGCGACGTCTTCAGGGGTGCCGGCGCGTTTGAGCAGGGTCTTCGCGATCTCGCGCTGCTGGACGTCTGGCGGAGTGTCGTCTTGAAAGAGGATGGGGCCGGGAGCAACAGCGTTCACCCTCACCTGTGGCGCCAGCTCCATCGCCAATCCTTGCGTGAACGTGATCACGCACGCTTTTGCGACGGAGTAAGGAATGTAATCGGCCCATGGGCGCAGACCGGCAACATCGGTCATGTTGATGATATGGCCCCATCCCCACTCGCGCATACGCAGGCCGATTTTGTGGGCGCACAGGAAAGTCCCGGTCAGGTTAACCTCCAGAATATGTTCCCATTCGTCCAAAGTCAGCGTTTCTACCGGCGTGCGAAAGAACACTGCCGCGTTATTGACCAGGATGTCGATCCGGCCGAACCGTACGATCGCAGTTTCGATCATGCGCTCGACGTCGGCTTCCTGGGTGATATCGGCCTGGACGGCGATGGCTTCGTGACCTCCGGCCAATAATTCACTGACTGTTTGCTCCGCTTCGGCCCGTGAGGTGTGGTAGTGCACCACCAGCCTACAGCCGCGTGCAGCCAAAGCCATAACAATCGCCTTGCCGAGCCGTTTTGCTCCCCCAGTGACGAGCGCGACTTTGCTGCTGAGCTGCATGAGGCTATGTGAACGGGTCGTGTTGCGGGTGCAAGACCACTTCGAGCGGGCAACAGCGGGGCGAGGCGATAGCGATGTGATACACCGCTTCGGCCACGTCGTCCGGGTGGAGCATCTTGTTGCGGTCCACCCGCCGGTTCGGCGGGATCAAGGGAGTATCGACGTAGCCTGGACAAATGACAGCGACCTTGATCCCGTGCTCGCGCACTTCCTCGAACAGAGACTGGCTAAAGCCGCGCAGAGCGAATTTGGCTGCTGCGTATGCGGCTTCACCGGCTTTGCCGGTCAGGCCGGCGAGGGAACAGAGGTTGACGATAGTGCCGCAGCGGCGCGCGATCATCGAGGGGAGAACGAGTTTGGTCAAAACCATTGGAGCCCAAAGATTCAGCCGCAACGTCCACTCCCAATCGGCGAGCCGTGCTTTGACGATTGGCGTGCGTGGTGGGCCACCACCGGCGTTGTTCACCAGCATATCTATACGACCAAACCGTGCCAGGGTAGTCCTGATGAGCTGTTCCACCTGCTGGTCGTTGGTGAGGTCGGTCGGGATGGTCAGCGCTTCCGTGCCCGCCCTGCGGATGGCTTCCTCGACCTGTGCTAACGCCGACGCCGTCCGTGCCGCGAGAACGAGGGTCGCGCCGGCTCTCGCCAAGCGTAAGGCGATGGCTTGGCCAATCCCACGGCTGGCACCCGTCACCAGGGCAACCCGGTCTGCCAGGGGTTCCGCTGCAGTCGACATTTTTATTGCTTTTAGCATAGGGGGACGCTACTATCCAACCCGCGTCACTTGTACGATGCCGTGACGACACTGCAGGAGGAGGGCCTATGGCGTACGAGTTTGCCATCTACGAAAAGAAAGGACGAATCGCCACGATCACCATAAACCGCCCGGAAGTCATGAATGCGATCCATCCACCGGCGACGGCCGAGCTCAGCGAGATCTGGGACGATGCCATTGCCGATGACGATATCTGGGTCATCATTCTCACCGGTGCCGGAGACAAGGCGTTTTCTGCCGGGAATGATCTCAAGTATACGGCGCAAAAGGGAATGCCCTCAGGACCTCGGCCCAAAGGGGGCTTTGGCGGACTGACCGACCGCACCGATATCTGGAAACCGCTGATCGCGGCGGTCAACGGCTTTGCCCTGGGTGGAGGCTTCGAGCTGGCGCTTGCCTGTGACATTATCATCGCGGCGGAGCATGCCCGCTTTGGCTTGCCCGAGCCCCGCGTTGGCTTGGCTGCGGCAGCGGGCGGCGTACATCGTCTGCCGCGCCAGATCCCGCTCAAAATCGCCATGGGTTATATGCTCACCGGTAAGCATATGACTGCCCAAGAAGCCCATCGGTGGGGCATCGTCAACGAAGTCGTTCCCTTGAAAGATCTCATGCCGACGGCAGAGCGGTGGGCTAACGAGATTCTCGAGTGTGCGCCCCTGTCGGTGCGAGCGACCAAACAGTGTGCCATGATGGGTCTGGGGCTGCCCCTGGAGCTGGCTCTGGCACGTTCGTATCCAGCGTTGCAACAGATGATCTACTCCGAGGATGCGAAAGAGGGACCACGTGCGTTTGCCGAAAAGCGCAAACCCAACTGGCAAGCCAGGTGAGGGAACAGAATTGGGGAGCGGAAGGCGAGGCGTGGTCCATCAGACGGCAGGCAGCATGTCTCCATCCCCTCCGCCTTCTGCTCCCGCTTTCCCTCTCGCCTCGCGCGCGAAAAACTTCTGCCCTCAATCTCCTGTCTCCCACACTCACACCGTTCGCGTGCGCTATGCCGAGACGGATCAGGCTGGAGTGGCACACCACGCAGCTTTTTTGCCGTGGTTCGAAGAGGGACGGGTGGCCTTGCTCCGTCGCTTAGGCAAGCCGTACCAGGAGTTTGAAGCAGAGGGGGTGCATTTCCCCGTGCGCGAAGCGTTTTGTCGCTATTGGGCGCCCGCCCGTTTCGATGAGGTCTTGCTCGTTGCAACGGTGGTCGAAGAGGTGGGCGGAGCGAGCATTCGCTTTCGCTACCGTATCACGCGCGAAGTCGACGGAATGTTGATCGCCGAAGGCTACACCCTCCACGCGTGCATCGACGACGCAGGGAAAGTACAGCGTCTTCCCCAGGAGGTGAGAGTCCTCCTCCGGGGCAGCTGAGGCACTGAGAAGTGTGTCGGAGCGGCGACTGAGACAGCGACCTGTTATCGCATGTTCCTCGCTCGGGCCAGAATGGATCCCTAGCTTAGGGAGAGCGTTGCGCGCGTAATTGGGCTAAATAGCGCTTGCGTACCTGGAGCAGAAAGGCGTGGGTGGTGGGCCAGCGGTAATCGGCATACGTGTAGAGAAACGGGTGGAACGCTCCGTGGTGAAAGAGCAGCGTGATCTCGGCATAAATCCCTTGGGAGAGGTAGAGACGGTGTGCCTGTCCCTTCGTGGAGGCGAGGACGAGTTTGTTGGCATCGAGATACCCGGGGTCGAGGTTGAGGCAGCGACGGGTTCGTGCGGGGGCAGCAGGGGGAAAAGTCCTCTCTGTGGCGTTGGTTTCTAGCTTAATGCGCACGAGGTCCTCAGGAGAGATCAGCGGCTCGAAGGCAATGTACTGCCGCAGCAGATTCTCTCCCATCTCTTCGCGGTAGTAGTCGGTGGTATTCCAGGGAAGAACCTCGCTCTGTAGATCGACAGGGCCGTAATTGCGCTGCAGGTGGGGGATCGCAGAAGCCAGCAGCTCGGCGTCGGCCGCAAGCATCGCAATGATCAGTTTCACCGGCCGGGGAGGAGTGGGAGTGCCCATCGGGCTTATGCCCTAGCAGTGCTCAGGTACGTTGGGGGAGGCTTTTAATGCCAGCAGCCGGTCGTAGATGATCGACGCGACCTCATCTTTGCTGAGGCGGGGGAGGGCTTCGATCTTGCCGGTTCTGTCGATCAGGGTGACGATATTGGTATCAACCGCAAAGCCTGCCCCCTCTTGGGTCACGTCATTGGCGACAATGAGATCGAGGTTTTTGCTCCGCAGTTTGCGGACCGCGTTCTGCACCACCTCTTCCGTCTCTGTGGCGAATCCGACCAACAGGCGGTTTCCTTTTTGCTGACCCAGCTCCGCCAGGACATCGGGGTTGCGGGTCAGCTCGAGCACAACCGTCCCCTCGCCTTTCTTGATTTTCTGCGGTGCCACGTGCACCGGACGGTAGTCCGCGATGGCGGCAGCAGAGACGACTATCGTCGCCTGAGGGTAATGCTGCAGGACCGCCTGCTGCATCTCCCGTGCGGTGCGCACGGCGAGAAAGCGGACCCCACGCGGCGGGGGGAGAGCAGTAGGGCCGCTGACTAAGGTGACCTCAGCTCCCCGGCGCCAAGCGACGCGTGCCATGGCAAACCCCATCTTGCCGGTCGAGCGGTTGCTGATGAAGCGCACCGGATCGATCGGCTCGGCGTTCGGGCCCGCAGTGACGATGATCCGCTCCCCCTGCAAGTCTTTTGGGGTCAGCGCGGCACGCACTTCTTCCACGATATCTCCTGGCTCTGCTAGGCGTCCTTTGCCTTCGTACCCACAGGCGAGGAACCCTTCTGTCGGTTCGATGATGCGATACCCCAAGCTGGCGAGTTTACGCAGGTTCTCCTGCACGAGCGGGTGGGCGTACATGTGGACGTTCATAGCTGGTGCGATGAGAACCGGGGCAGTGGTGGCGAGGAGGACCGTGGTCAATAAGTCATCTGCCAGGCCGTGAGCCAGCTTGGCGATCACATTGGCAGTTGCCGGCGCAATCAACACCAGGTCCGCCGTGTCGGCGAGCCGAATGTGACCGATTTGACTTTCTTGGGTCAAACTAAAGGTCTCCGTAGAGACAGGGTTCCCAGAGAGGGTCTGAAGGGTGAGGGGGGTGATGAACTCCTGCGCATTTTTGCTCATGATGACGCGGACGATCGCCCCCTCTTGGACCAGCAGGCGGACAATTTCCGCGGCTTTGTATGCGGCAATGCCGCCGGTGACGCCGAGGACGATGTTTTTGCCTGTCAACATGTAGCCCCGCGCAAGCAAATCAGGGGAGCTGCGCCTTCTGTTCGCCCACTTGCGCGTTCTGTCCCCTGTGTCTGAGTTTCTGCACCCCAGCTTCTGCCCAGCCCCACAGGACCAGCGCCAACGCCGAGACTATTATAACGATTCCTGTCGGTTGGTAAGAGGTCTCTAAGACACACCCCACCCCTAGCGGAAGGAACATCGACCCTACCAGCCGCTGCTCTTGACCTGGTGGCGCTTCCGAAGAGAGAGGCATCAGGGTGGAGGTGTCACCCTCTGTCGGAGAAGGAGGGATTGGCCTGAGCCTTTTCCCCTCGACCGCGAGTAACACGGCTCGCACGCGCGAGAGCGCGGTCAGGTTGGTTAACACAGCGAAGAGGATCAGGGCCCCAGAGAGCAGGACATGGGTCGGTTGACAGAGGAGGTGGTCATACACCGAGTTGAGGAAAGACCCGACCCCAAGCAACACGTAGCGTTCGGCCCGTTGCATCAGTCCGCCACGACACTCGATCCCTAACCCCTCAGCACGCGCGCGGGTATAGCTGACCATCATTGACCCTAGCAACCCACAGGCGACGACCCACAGCATCCACGAGTCGGCAAACAGGACTCCCAAGCCGCAGAGAGTGAAAAATTCCGCGTAACGATCGATCACTGAATCGAGAAAGGCCCCGCGAGGTGTAGCCTGCGACGTGCGACGCGCCAGGCTCCCGTCGAGCAGATCGAGCACTCCGCACGCCAGGACCAGCCAGCCGCCCAGGAATACAACCCCTCCCGCGTATGCAGCTCCGGCCAGCACACTCATGCCTAGTTGCGCGCAGGTGAGCAGGGTGGGCTGAAGACCGGCACGCATGAGGAACGGTTCCAGCGCAGCCAAGGTGGTCCGGGCCCACTGGGCCAGTTGATCCCGAAAGGCACCAGGTGGGACGTGGCTACGGTGCAGAAAGCCACGAAAGCTGATGGCACAGGCCGCAGCAATATACACCACAAGCGCGACGGCCAGCCAGGGAGCACAAGGAGCAGAAGAAGCACTCATAGTGAGGGGTGTCTACTCCCTACCGTTCAATCTCCCCACGGATAAAGCGTTCTACGCGCTCGCGCGCCGCCGTGTCGGGCAGCTGTTCGGGAGGGTGCTTCATCGCGTAAGCCGAAATGGACGTCAACGGGCCGCCGATCCCCCGGTCTCGCGCTAGTTGGCAGCAGCGGATAGCGTCGATCACCATGCCAGCAGAGTTCGGGGAATCCTCGACGACCAAGCGTGCTTCCAATTCGATCGGAATGTTGCCGAAGATTCGTCCTTCGAGGCGTAAAAAGCCGATCTTCTGGTCTTGTTGCCACGGCACATAGTCGCTGGGGCCGATGTGAATGTGGTCATCCGGCAACGGGTCGGGCAGGACACTTTGCACGGCATCGGTCTTTGAACGCTTTTTGGCGGAGAGGCGGCTGCGGTTGAGCATGTTGAGAAAATCGGTATTGCCACCGGTGTTGAGCTGGTAGGTGCGCGTCAGTTTGACTCCTCGATCGACGAACAGTTGCGCGAGCGTGCGATGCAGGATCGTCGCACCGAGCTGTGATTTGATGTCATCTCCCACAATAGGGATCCCACGGCGGCGAAACGCCTCGGCCCATTCGGCATTAGAGACGAGAAACACCGGCATGCAGTTGACTAAACTGACCCCTGTCTCTAAGCAGGCAGTGGCGTAAAATTCGGCTGCCTGTTGACTGCCGACCGGCAAGTAGTTGAGTAAGATGTCGGCGCGGCTGTCGCGTAAGACCTTGACCACATCGACCGCTGGTCGCTGAGCGACGACAAAACGGCGATCCTCGGGGTAGTCCTCCATATGGGGAGAGACCCCGTCGAGGACCGGCCCCATATGAACGATAACGTCTGAGCGTGGCAAATCCGGCCAAATCAGTCGAGTGTTGTTCGGTTTGGCGAACACTGCTTCGTTGAGGGGATGGTCTACCTTGCGCGCATCGATGTCGAACGCACACACCACTTCGATATCAGCAGGAGTGTAGCCACCGATGTCATAGTGCATCAAGCCGATTGGGCGTGTCCGTTCGTCTTCGCTGGCATGACGGTAGTATTCAAGACCTTGCACAAGACTGCTTGCGCAATTCCCCACGCCCACAATGGCAATGCGGATCGCTCTACCCATTCCTTCCTCTCACAACGGGCTGTTGAATGCTGGCAACAGCTAACATAGGCCCCCGAGCAAGTAAAGGGAGATTTTGACGATGTTTCTCGTCCCGGCCTGGGAATGGAGAAGGACGCTCTCCTTGACCTTTTCCACCCCTTTGGCATTATGAAAACACCAATTGCGTTCGCGCGAGTAACGGCTAATCCCATAGCATCATGAGTTGTTGAGTGGCTTTACAGACCAAATTTTCTGCGGCCTCTCCTGCCACCCCCCTTGCCCTAGTTGCCACTGAGCTGAAGCGGGTTGAGCAACGTCTTTCCAGCTTGCTGAATTCCCGTGAACCGCTCCTGAACGAAATTGGCCACTACCTGATCGGGGCAGGGGGAAAACGAGTGCGGCCTGTGGTGGCCATCCTCACTTTCCGTGCCTGTGGGGGCGAGGATCCTACTGACATTATCGATGTCGCCGCCGCTCTCGAGCTGATCCATACGGCGTCATTATTACACGACGATATTATCGATGGCAGCGAGACGCGACGGGGAAGGGCCTCGGCACTCCAGCGGTTTGGGCTGGCTGATACCTTGGTCGCGGGCGACTTCCTCTTTGGGCAGGCCTTCGCGCTGTGTGGTCGTTTTGACGAAAAGGTCATCTCATGGGCGACTGACGCGTGTATTCGCCTCACCGAGGGCGAGGTGATGCAAGGACGGTTCCGCCATAACCCTGCAGTCACGGTGGCCGATTATCTCGAAATGATCTCACGGAAAACCGCCGCCCTCTTTGCTCAGGGAGCCCGCATCGGCTCAACCCTGGCCGGGGCCCCTGAGGAGGTGGTGGAACGCATGGCTGAATGTGGCTTTTGCGTCGGAATGGCCTTCCAGATTGTTGACGATCTCCTCGACGTCGAGGGGGATGGGAAGGTAACCGGCAAGCCTGTCGGTGTCGACCTGAGAGAGGGCAATCCTTCATTGCCGGTCGTGCTCGCGATTGGCCGCGATCCCGAAGTGAGACGCGTGTTCCAGAAGAAGCATCCGACGAGCGAAGAGACAACCGTGGCCCTTGACCGGATTCGGCGCTCCGGTGTGTTAGCCGATGCGCGCCGACTCGCCGACTCATACGGGCGTCAGGCTGTGGCTGCGCTGGAAAAGCTCCCGCCTTCGCCTTATAGCGAGAGCCTGGCCTGCTTCATTGACCAGCTGTTGCATCGCACCTCGTAGATGGGGTCAGGGGGATCGGTGATGGATACCCGTAACCCGCGTCACCTCTTGCTGCAGATCACTACCTCCTTGCGTCATTATCTCGAGTCGCTGCAGGAGGAGGGGGTGACCGGTCTCCCGGTTGCGTCTCAGCAGAAGCCTCCCGCGTCGCTCGACATGGGGGCACGGCAGGGCAGGGTACAGGAGAGTGAGCTGCCAAAACAAGAAGCGCCTGCGGCCACTGCTGCTCAGCCGCCACGCTCCTCATCAGCCAGCAAAGCTCCTCTGCGGGCGCCTCAGCCCCTTCTGTCTCAGACCGGTGATCTCTTTTTCTCCCCCCCGGTTCATGCCGCGCAGACGCTGGAGGAGTTACGAGCCCAGATGGGTGATTGTCAGCGCTGCAAGCTGTGTCGCGGACGGACCCATATCGTCTTTGGCGTCGGCAACCCGCGTGCCGAGCTGGTTTTTGTGGGAGAGGCACCGGGGCGCGATGAAGATCTCAGGGGAGAGCCGTTTGTCGGACGTGCTGGACAGTTGTTGACCGAAATTATTACCAAAGGCATGAAAATGCGCCGGGAGGACGTCTATATAACTAACGTGGTGAAGTGTCGTCCGCCGGAGAACCGCAATCCCGAACCGGATGAAATTGCTGCCTGTGAACCGTTTTTAGTCAAACAACTGGAGCTGATTCGGCCTAGAATTATCGTGGCGCTGGGCACCTTTGCCGCACAAACGTTGCTCAAAAGCAAAACGCCAATTTCTCGTCTGCGGGGGATATGGCATAGTTATCAAGGGATCAAACTCATGCCGACGCTCCACCCAGCCTATCTGTTGCGCAACCCGCAGGACAAACGCCTCGTGTGGCAGGATATCCAGGCCGTGTTGCGGGACATGGGGAGATTGTAGAATCGTGAGCAGACCGTACCTCTCCCTCATCATGACAGCGCTCGTGGGTGCCTTTCTCGTCTGTGGCAAGTCCTATGCCCTTGCCCCGGAGCGGAAAGATGCCCACGTCACGCTTATTGTGATCGATGCGACCATCAATCCAGCAATTGCCGATTTCATTCGTGAGAGTATCAACAAGTCATTTCAAGAGGGAGCGTTAGCGTTAATTATTCAACTCGATACTCCAGGCGGGTTGCTCAACTCCACGAAAACCATCGTGAAAGAGATCTTGGGAGCTCCTCTTCCCGTCATTGTGTATGTCGCCCCGAGTGGGGCGAGTGCAGGATCTGCCGGGGTGTTTATTACCATGGCTGGCCACATTGCCGCCATGGCGCCAGGCACCACTATTGGTGCGGCACATCCTGTCGCCGGGGGAGGGCAGGATATCAAAGGGGATATGCGTGAGAAGATCGAAAACTTTACCGCCTCCTTTAGCGAAGCGATTGCCCAGCGACGCGGACGCAACGTTGAGTGGGCTGAGAAGGCGGTGCGTGAGAGTGTGGCGATTACAGAGGTAGAAGCGCTGCAGAAAAAAGTGATCGATCTCGTCGCTGTCGATGTGCAGGACCTACTGCGCAAGGCCGAAGATCGCAAAGTGGAGGTGGGAACGACCAAAACGACGTTAAATTTTAAAGCGGCGCAAACACCCGAGGGTGCATTTCGCGTGACCACGCTCGACATGCGCTTGAAGCATAAGGTACTGAATATTCTCGCAGATCCCAATATCGCCTACTTATTGATGATGGCTGGTCTGCTGGGACTCTATCTGGAGTTTTCCCATCCTGGGCTTCTGTTCCCCGGCCTCGCGGGTGGGATTTGCCTCTTGCTCGCGCTCACCGCCTTTCAGGTCTTGCCCATTAACTATACTGGCCTGCTGCTTATTCTTCTCGGGATCGGGCTGTTGGTGGCGGAGTTATTTCTTCCCAGCTTTGGGATTCTGGGAGTAGGCGGCATTGTCTCTTTC
This sequence comes from Candidatus Binatia bacterium, assembly GCA_025057295.1. Lineage (GTDB taxonomy): Bacteria > Desulfobacterota > Binatia > Bin18 > Bin18 > JANWXO01. The sequence goes on from JANWXO010000005.1 coordinate 31,936, forward strand.
GTGCTAGGGTCGTTGTTCTTGTTCGACGCCCCTGACTCTGAACTCGTTGTTGATCGTGGCATGATTACGACGGTAGCGCTCTGCATCAGCGCCTTCATGCTGTTTGTTGCCACCCTGGCAGTACGTGCCTGGCGTCAGCGGCCCGTATCGGGCCTTGAAGGACTGATAGGGGAAGTCGGGGTGGTACGAGAACGGCTCGCTCCGCGTGGCAAGGTCTGGGTGCACGGAGAGTATTGGAATGCGGAGAGTGACGAAGAAATCGAAGAGGGACAAAAAGTCCGCGTCGTTGGAATGGACCGCATGGTCTTGCGGGTGCGCAGAACGGCTCGGTAACTCGGAGAGGGGGTCTGTATGTTTGGGTTGGGCTCGTTTGGCATAGTCCTGTTCGTCGTTGTGGTGTTGCTGTTGAGCGGCATCAAGGTCCTCCCCGAGTATGAGCGAGCGGTAATTTTTCGCCTCGGTCGACTGGTTCCACACCGGGGACCGGGAGTGATCTACGTCATCCCTCTCATTGAGCGGATGGTGAGGATCGACATGCGGACTATTACCATGGATATCCCCCCGCAGGATGTAATCACCCGTGACAATGTCTCTGTGAAAGTGAATGCCGTACTCTATTTTCGCGTGATTGACCCGAGCAAGGCGACGGTAGAAATCGAAAATTACCTCTTTGCCACCTCGCAGCTCGCGCAGACGACCCTGCGCAGCGTGTGCGGCCAAGCCGAGTTGGACGACCTGTTGGCTGAGCGGGAAAAGATCAACTCGCATTTGCAAGAAATCCTCGATGCGCAAACCGATCCGTGGGGGATCAAGGTGTCGCTGGTCGAGGTCAAACATATCGATCTGCCGCAGGAGATGCAGCGCGCGATCGCCAGGCAAGCAGAAGCCGAACGCGAGCGGCGCGCTAAGGTCATCAACGCTGAAGGGGAGTTGCAGGCCGCCCAGAAGCTGGCCGATGCCTCCGGCATTATTGAACGACACCCTGTTGCCCTCCAGTTGCGCTATCTACAGACCCTCTCCGAGGTAGCGGCAGAAAACAATTCGACAACCTTGTTCCCTGTCCCGATCGATTTGCTCGCTCCCTTCGTGGCAGGGGCAAAGAAAGCGTCATGAGGAATGGCTGCCACGCGAGGAGAGAGCAGGGTGGATATGCCTGCTTCCTGAAGTTGGTCGATGCGGCTCGATGAATTTGACTACGAACTGCCTGAAGACTTAATCGCTCAAGAACCCATACCACACCGAGATCACTCGCGTCTATTGGTGGTCGAGCGTCAGAGCGGTCGATGGGCACACCATACGTTTGCCGATTTGCCCGCTTTGCTCCCGCGAGACACCGTCCTGGTGTTCAATGATACCCGTGTCATTCCTGCCCGTCTGCGCGGGCGCAAGGAAAGTGGGGGAAAGATCGAAGTCCTACTGTTACGTCGCCTCCCCGGTGTGGACGAGGAATGGGAGGTGTTGTGTCGCGGGGGCCAGAACGTGCGGACGGGCACGAGGGTATTTTTTGCTGCCGGTCTGCAGGCAGAATGGCAGAGTCCGCCACAAGAAGGGCGTGGAGTATTGAGATTTTTGACACAAGGCGACTTCCTGGCCCTCCTCGAACAGGTGGGGGAGGTGCCGCTGCCTCCCTATATTAAGCGTTCCGCCCAGGCGACACAGGAAGACCGGGAGCGGTATCAGACCGTGTACGCGAGCCGTCCCGGTGCTATTGCTGCCCCTACTGCGGGGCTGCATTTTACCCAGGAATTACTGCAGACACTCCAACGGCAGGGTGTCGAAACGCTTTTTGTGACCTTGCATGTCGGTATCGGGACGTTTCAGCCGGTTCGCGTCGAGCACGTCGAGCAGCATCGCATGGAGACCGAGGAGTACGAAATCAGCGCAGAGGTGGCGCAACGGATCAACCATGCCAAGGCGAGCGGTCGGAAAGTGGTTGCCGTAGGGACGACCAGCACCCGCGCGCTCGAAGCGGCTGCTCTCCCCAGCGGGGAAATCGTGCATGGGCGGCGGTCGACGGATCTGTTTATTTACCCGGGCTACCGTTTTCGCGTAATCGATGGCCTGATCACCAACTTCCACCTTCCGCGCTCCACCCTACTCCTGCTTGTCTCGGCATTTGCTGGCTGGGATGTCATCGCCCGTACCTACGCAGAGGCGATCGCCCAGCGGTACCGCTTTTATAGTTACGGCGACGCCATGCTGATCCTCTAGCGACCGTAGAGTGAGGTGGACACCATCCCAGAACTGCAGTTGCACGGGAAGAGAAAAACGACTAAAACGGCCCCGCGAGCGAAGCAAAGTAGTTTTTCCTCATGTTCCATTTCGCAGTGGCACACAACGATCTTGGGACGCAGGCACGTCTCGGCTGGATCCGCACGGCGCATGGGACGGTGGCGACACCGGCATTTATGCCCGTCGCCACCCAAGGAACGGTCAAAGCCATTACCCCACACGAGCTGCAAGCACTTGGGACGGACATCATTTTAGCCAATGCCTATCATCTCTCCTTGCGCCCTGGGGTAGAGCTGGTCGAGCGGGCTGGAGGGCTGCATCGTTTTATGGGGTGGGAGGGACCGATCCTAACTGATAGCGGTGGATATCAGGTGTTTAGTCTCAGCGCCTTGTGTCGGGTTACAGAAGAGGGGGTGCAGTTTCGCTCGCATCTTGACGGTTCTCTCCACTGTCTGACGCCTGAGACTGTAGTCCGGATGCAAGAACGGCTCGGGGTGGATGTGGCGATGGTGCTCGATAATTGTGTCTCCGCACGGGCGAGTTACCCCGAGGCGCTGCGGGCGCACCAATTGACCGTGCGCTGGGCAGAGCGTGCTCTAGCGGCGAAGACGAAAGCCGATCAGGCGTTGTTTGCTATCGTGCAAGGGGGAGTTTTCCCTGATTTACGAGAGGCCAGTGCGCGGGCCGTAGTGGCGCTCGATTTTCCTGGGTACGCGGTTGGTGGCCTCAGTGTCGGTGAAGATCCAGCTGTAACCTTCAAGCTGGCGGCTCACACCGTCCAGTTTCTCCCGGAAGACCGCCCGCGCTATCTGATGGGGGTTGGAACCCCGGAGCAGCTCATTCGGTATGTCGCTTTAGGGTTTGATCTGTTCGACTGTGTGTTGCCGACGCGTAACGGACGGAACGGGACCCTCTTTACTCGTGCTGGGAAAATCAACATCCGCCGCGCCCTGTACGCCGATGATCCACGGCCGATCGACGAGAGCTGCGCCTGCTATACCTGTCGACATTTCTCCCGCGCCTATCTCCGCCACCTCGCTCATGCAGGAGAAATCTTGTCGGCTAGATTGAATACCCTGCACAATCTGTATTTCTACCAGCAACTGATGCGTGAGATACGGAACGCGATCGCGGCCGGTTGTTTTGCCGGATTCGCGCGTTCGTTTCTTGCCCAGCAAGTCGTTCCGACAGCGGAGGAAGAGTTGTGGCCAGTATAGCCTATGCCCAGACCGGTGAAGGAGGCGGACCAGGCCCGTTGGTGCAATTGCTGCCCCTCATATTGGTCTTTGTGGTTTTTTATTTCTTGCTGATCCGTCCTCAACAACAGAAGGCCAAGGCCCACCGCGAGATGATCAATAACTTGAAGAGAAACGACGAGGTCATCACAGCGGGGGGGTTATATGGCCGCGTGGTCGAGCTCAATGAACGTGTTGTGACCCTGGAGATCGCTCCGAATGTGCGTGTCCGGGTCGATCGGCCACATATCAGCGAGCTCCTATCCGGGAGCAAAGCGAGCAAAGCGGGCGGAGCGAGCAAGAGCGAAGGAAAAGAGAAGTGATGCGCAAGGGAATTCTCTATCGGGCCCTGCTCATCGCAGCGCTCATCGTTACAGCGCTCATTTATCTGGTGCCCTCTTTTGTTTCCCCTTTGCCCGAGTGGTGGAGCAAGTTTTTGCCCTCTCGCAAGATTCGCTTGGGCTTAGACCTCCGTGGCGGTACCTATCTCTTGCTCACCGTGGATCTCGAGAAAGCCAAGGAGAATGCGCTCGATCAACACGTCGAACAGTTACGGCGCGCGCTGCGGGAAGAGCAGATCACCGGGGTAGAGGTAGAACGGGTAGGACAGTCATTACGAGTGCGTACACCTACGCAAGAGGTGAAGAATGCCACGCAGAAAGTGCTCGCCGAACAATTCCCGACCTTGACCACCACAGGTGCACCAGCAGCGGCGGAGGGAGAGATCAGGCTGGTCTTCGAGCGCCGCGAGATCCAGCGACTCCATGAATATGCCTTGGAACAGTCGCTCGAAACCTTGCGGAACCGCATCGACCAGTTTGGAGTGGCGGAACCGAGCGTGCAGCGGCAAGGGGACCAGGATATTGTTGTTCAATTACCAGGAATCCAGGATCCCGAGCGAGCCAAAGCACTGATCGGGAAAACGGCGGTATTGGAGTTCAAACTGGTGGCTGAAAACGGAGCCGGGGGAGTGGAGACCGAGGTCTTGAATGGCCAGGAACGCGATCCGTTGAGTGGCCAGATGCGACGCGTCACCTATACGCTGGAAAAAAAGACCCTCATGACCGGAGACGTCGTCGCTGATGCCCGCGTGCGTCCGAGCACTGACTTCGAGGGACCCTATGTCGAGCTGGTCTTGAACGATCGCGGAGCACGGCTGTTCGAGCAGATTACGGGGGAACACGTCGGCCGCCGTCTTGCCATTATTCTCGATAATACGGTCTACTCAGCCCCGGTGATTCGTGAGCGCATCGGGGGCGGCCGTGCGTCGATCACGGGCAATTTCGATATTAAAGAGGCGCGCGATTTAGCTATCGTGTTGCGCGCGGGGGCGCTGCCGGCACCGGTGACGATTGCCGAAGAGCGTACCGTAGGCCCCTCTCTCGGGAAGGATTCGATCGAACAGGGGATTCTCTCGTTTATCGTCGGTGGTTCGTTGGTTGTGGTGTTTATGGCGGTGTATTACAAGTGGGCGGGCATCTTGGCTGACCTGGCGGTGATGCTAAACGTGATCCTCCTGCTGGCTGCCCTCGCCGTGTTCGAAGCCACCTTAACCCTTCCTGGGATTGCGGGCATCGTCCTCACGCTGGGAATGGCGGTGGACGCCAATGTCTTGATCA
>JANWXO010000060.1 GCA_025057295.1 Candidatus Binatia bacterium
CACAACGATGACCGTCATCCCTTGCTGGTTGAGCGTGGCAAAGAGCTCCATCACTTCCATGCTCGTGGCGCTGTCGAGGTTCCCCGTAGGTTCGTCGGCGAGGAGCAACGACGGGGAATTCACCACCGCGCGCGCGATCGCGACGCGCTGCTGCTGTCCACCGGAGAGCTGACTGGGCAGGTGGTGCTCGCGTCCTCCTAAGCCAACTGCTTGGAGCGCTGCCATGGCCCGCGCACGCTGTTCGCGCACGGGCACCGCGCTATATACGAGAGGCAAGGCGACATTTTCCCACGCCGTGGTCCGCGGAAGAAGATTGAAATTCTGAAAGACGAATCCCACCTTCCGATTGCGGATCTCGGCTCGTGCATCGGCACTAAGCGTCGCCACGTCTCTCCCCTCGAGGAGGTAGCGTCCCGCCGTGGGGCGATCGAGACAGCCCAGGATATTCATAAACGTCGATTTGCCCGAACCCGAGGCGCCCATGACGGCGACAAATTCACCGCGTGCGATGGTCAGCGACACCCCTCGCAGCGCGTGCACCTCGACCTCTCCTACGCGGTAAATCTTGGTCAGGTGCTCGACGACGATCAGCTCTCCTTGTCCCTGCACGGTCCGTCTCCACCGTCTGTTGTCCTTTCCTACCGTCGCATCCTCCGGCCAAATCCCGGACCGAACCCCGGTATGGATGGTTGCGGAGCACCGTCCTTCTCAGCAGTACGCATCCCCGTTACCACCTGCTCCCCTTCTCGGAGGTCTCCGGCGAGGAGCTCCCCGTATGTATCATCCCTGAGGCCAACCTGGACCTGTACTGGCTGCAGCTTGTTGTCACCCTTGTACACCCAGACCTGTTGTCCAGGCTGGCTCCCTGTTCCCTCGTCTCCAGGGGCAGCTGGCAGACGGTGCAGCTCTACCGGCCAGCGAGGTTGCTCTCCATTCTCCTGCCTGGAGGAGGGACGGAAACGGAGGGCAGCAAGGGGCACTTTCAGCACGTCCTCACGGTGCGCCGTGATGATCGACATGTTGGCGGTCATACCGGGCTTGAGAGCCAGATCAGGATTCTCGACGCTCACAACCACATCATAGGTCACTACATTTTGCACTGTCTGGGGTGCATTCCGTACCTGGACCACGCGTCCCCAGAATTGCCGCTCCGGGTAGGCATCAACCGTAAAGAAGGCTGACTGTCCCTCTTTCACTCCTCCGATATCGGATTCACTCACGTTGGTATTGACCTGCATCTTGGTGAGATCCTGGGCGATCTCGAACAAGACCGGGGTTTGGAAACTCGCAGCCACCGTCTGGCCGACGTTGACGTTACGCGAGACCACCACGCCATCAACCGGAGAGACGATATCGGTATATCCTAAGTTCACCCTGGCCTCTTCTAACGCCGCCAGGTTTTGCGCCAGTCGGGCCTGGTCGAGCTGGAGCTGGGCCAGGGCCTGTTCATAATCGCGCTCGGCAGCCTCGACCTCTTGCTTGGCAATGAGGGCACGCTCGAACAGTTCACGGGCCCGTTTGAGCACCTGCTGTTTGAAATTGAGATCGGCTTTGTCCTTTTCCACCTGGGCGCGGGCCGTGGCGACATTGGCTTCCGCCTGTTTGACCTTCATGACAAACGGGCGCGGGTCGATCTGCGCCACCCGTTGCCCCCGCCGCACCGGGGAGTTGAAGTCCACGAACAGTGCTTTGATCGGACCGGAGACATACGTCCCGACCTGCACGGTGGTGACCGGGTTGACCGTGCCGGTCGCAGTCACAAGCTGCGAGATCGCGCCACGCTCGACCGGAGCGGTGAGATAGGTGATCGGAGGCTGCCCCTCGCGCAGGAACCACCAAGCGCCGAGGGCAGCGCCTGCAGCAAGAATGGCCAGCACCACGCGTGTGATATGCTTTCGCTCCATGGTTACTCAAACTGTTGCCCGACGGCCTTCTCCAACTCGGCCACCGCCGTCTTGTACGCGTAGAGCGCCTGTACTGTCTGCGCACGGGCCGAGGTCAGTAACACTTGGGCATCGGTCAGCTCGATGATATTGCCGACCCCCGCGGAATAGCGTCCCTCCGCCAGCGCCAGGTTCTCTCGCGCCTGGATGAGCGTCTGCTCGCTCACACGGATCCGCTCCTCAGCTTCCCGCAGCCGCAACAGATTTTGGCGCACTTCGAGCGCCACCTGCTGGCGGAGCTCCTCCTGCTGGGCTTGCAGCCCGCGCAGGTTTGCCCGCGCCTCGGCCACGCGCGCGGCGGTGAGAATATCGTCGAAGAGGGGTAGGGTAAGGGTGACGCTCCACGACCACCCTTCTTGCAGCGGATATTCGCGCCCGGTCCAGCTGTACTGGGCATTGCCGGTGACTGCCGGCAGATAGCGCTTTTGCAGGGCCGAGACGTTCCGCGCCGCCGCCCGTTCCCGTGCGTGTAGACCGCGCAGTTCTGGTCGCTTCGCGTATGCCAGCTCCAGCAGCTCCTCGTCGTCCACCGCCAGGGGCTCCCATGTCAGCATGTCGACCAACGTTGCGTGAAAAGGCCCCGTGATCCCCAGAGCGGTGCGGAGCGTTTCCCACGCCAACGCGACGTTGTTGCGGGCAGAGACTCGATCGAGCATCGCGTTGGACAGCTGTACCTGGGCCTGGGTGACGTCGAACCGAGGGGCCAGCCCGATCTCAAAACGAGCCTGGGCTTCTTCCACGTGTTTCTCGTTTTGCTGCACCGTCTCCTCAGCCACCTGGAGGAGCCGTTGGGCCGAGAGCACGCTATAATAGGCCTGTTTCGTCCGAAGAATCACCGTCTGTTGTGTCGTTTCCAAGTCCGCCTGACTCGCTTCGACGCTCGCCTGGGCAGCACGAATAGCATCCAGGGTCCGGCCGAAATCGAAGAGCACCTGACTCAGACCCACATTCGTGGAGTGGAAATGAAAGAGTTGGGCAGAGGGGCGGCGTTGCAGCCCTTGGTCTCCACCGACATTCACCCCGCCGACAGCGGCGGAGATGGGACGGCGTTGCCGGGAGTAGGTATATGTATAGCCTCCGCTGGGGAGATAACCGGCAGCCTGTTGCCAGACGCGCTGTCGGGCGGCTTCGACCTCGGCCTGGCGCACGTGCAGACTGGGATGCTGGCTGAGGGCGAGGTCGATCGCCTCCTGGAGGGTGAGGACGGTATCTGGAGCCGGAGAATCTGCTCCCTGCGCTGGCTGTGGCAGCAACAGGGCAAGCCATACACCTGCGACCAATACGAAGTGCCGCATCGTTGTCACCTTTCCCTAGAGGCTTCCAGTGCTCTCATCGTGCAGCAGAGGGTCTTCCCCAGCAGTCCGCCGTTTCAGGACCCCTCGCTCTCTTCCGTACCACCAGGCAGGACAGTGAGGCGGGCGGGAAGCCGGTCCTTATCTTTGCGATACCGACGCGGCCATGCAATCCTACCCCGGAGGAGGCTGACAGAGAAGCCACGCACCGCCTGCCATCGCGGCGCAACGGCAAGCGCACCAAGCTCATCGAGGAGGGAATAGGCCACCGGGGTCACAAGGAGCGTCAAGAGGAGAGAGAGAGTCTGCCCGCCAATGATGACGGTCGCGATGGTGCGCCGCTCCTCGGCTCCCGGCCCGGTGCCCATGGCCAAAGGGAGCATCCCGGCCACCAGTGTCAAGGTAGTCATCAAGATCGGGCGCAGTCGATCGCGGTTCGCCTGCAGGATTGCTGCACCGCGCTCCATGCCACCGGCGCGCAGCGCATTGGTGTGGTCGATCTGCAAGATGGCGTTCTTCTTGACCACCCCAAACAAGACCAAGAGTCCAAGGGCGGAGTACAAATTGAGGGTATTTGCCGTCAGCCACAGCGAGAACAGCGCAAACGGCAGTGCGAGGGGTAAAGAGAGCAAGATGATGAATGGGTGTACGACTCTCTCGAACTGCGCGGCGAGGATCATGTACATGAAAATCACCGAAAGGAGAAACGCCCAGGCGAACTCGCGAAAGGTGCGTTCCAGCTCCCGTCCTCGCCCAGAGATGGTCGTTGTATAACCAGCGGGGAGCTGCAGTGCGGCTGCCGCACCCCGGAGCGCCTCGAGCCGGTCAGCGAGCGCATAGCCGGGTCCGACCGAGGCACGGAGACTGACCATCCGCTGCCGGTCGAGTCGATCGATGCGTGATGCACTCAGGGTGGGGACGAAATCGACCAAGTTATCCAACCGGATGAGTCCGCCGGTACGGCTCGGGACAAAGAGGCGCGCGATCGTTGTCGGGTCGGTACGATCCTCTTCGGCAAGGCGCAACTGGACGTCATACTCTTCGTTCACTGACGCATCGCGGAAACGGGACACTTTTTCATCGCCTCCCACAAGAATGCGGAGAGCGGTGGCGATATCGGCCGTGTCAACGGCAAGCTGCGCGGCCCGATCGCGGTCGATTTCGAGGCGTATCTCCGGCTTATCGAGCTTCAAAGTCGTATCGGCATCGACAATCCCCCCTAGCTCCCGCGATCTCTCACGCAGCCGTTCCGCATAACTGGCAAGGGTGGAGAGATCCGGTCCCCGGATGACAAAGTCGATGTCCCAGTTCCCACCCCCGATGTTGAAGGTCGGGGCGTTGCGCACCCAGATCCGCAGGTCTGGGTACTTGCTCAGACGGCGCCGGACCTCCTGCATCACGTCACGCTGGGTATAGGTGCCGGAGAAGGCCGCGAGCGGCTCCCCCTGCCAGAGTCCATGCCAAAGCCGCGTGAGAGAAAAGGACCGCTCTGTGTGGGGCGCAATCCGTACGTAGACCCAGCTCTGATTGACCGTGCCGAGAAAGCCCCCACCGATCGAGGTCAACACCAGCCGCACTCCTGGCGTGGCCCACAGCTCTGCTTCCACCGCTTCCATGACCGCATCCATGGCAGCCAAGCTCGTCCCCTCCGGTGCCGTCACACCGACATCGAATTCCGCCTCATCCACATCGCTGGGGAGATATTCTTGTCTCACCAGGGCATACAGCGGGACGGATGAGAGAACGACCCCGACAGCAAGGAACACCACCACGAGACGGTTCTTCAGAGCCAGAGCGAGAACCCACATGTATGCGCGATCGAGCCAGGCATACAAGCCGCGGCGGGATGGAGCGACCCCCTGTCCCGCGGGAGGCACCTCGTTGCGCAAGCAACGAGCGCTCATCATCGGCGTCAGCGTAAAAGAGACGAGCAAACTCACCAGCACGGCGACGGCAGCGGTGATGCCGAATTCGAACAGAAATCGCCCAGAGATGCTCGACATGAAAGAGACAGGAATGAAAATCACCACCAGGCTGAGCGTCGTCGCCATGACCGCGAGCCCAATCTCTTCCGTCGCCGCCCGTGCCGCTGCAAACGGGGCCATTTTCTTCTCTTCGACGAAGCGAAAGATGTTCTCCAGCACGACAATCGCGTCATCGATGACGATACCGACCATGAGCACCAACGCCAGCATCGTGACGCTGTTCAACGTCAACCCGAGGGCCCACATCACCCCAAAAGTGGAGATGACCGAGGTTGGAATTGCCATTCCGGCGATGAGCGTTGCTCGCCAACTGCGCATAAACAGCAGCACAACGCCACAGGCCAGGATGCCGCCGAGTACGAGGTGCAGATGGATCTCGTGCAGGGCAGCCGCAATATAGCGGGATTGGTCGCGGATGACATCGAGTCTCAAGTCGGGCGGGAGCTGCGCCGCGACCTGTGTCAGGTTTGTCTTGACCGCCTCGATCACCTCTACCGTGTTCGCACCCGATTGGCGTCGGACGTTGAGGACCACAGTCGGTAGCCCGTTGAGGCGCGCGATGGAGCGCTGCTCTTTAGTGCCATCTTCAGCCCAGCCGATATCTCGGACGCGCACCGGGGCACCGTTCACCGTGGTAATGACGAGATCGTTAAAGGCGCGCGCGTCGGTCACACGCCCCATCGTGCGCAGCGTGTGCTCGCGCAACGCCCCTGTCACGTTGCCCCCAGGAATATCGGCATTCTGCCGGACCAGGGCGTCGCGCACCACCGTAATCGGAAGGCGGTACGCCGCCAGCCGATCAGCCTGCACCCACACAGTAATTGCCCGCTCGAGCCCCCCGACAATCTCCACTTCGCCGACACCGGAGGCGCGCTCAAGCTGGATTTTCACTACCTTATCTGCCAGTTCAGTAAGCTCGCGGAGAGAACGGTTCCCGGACAGAGCGATGGTCAGCACCGGCGTGAGGTCGTTATCGAACTTGGAGATTACGGGAGGATCGGCCTCCGGTGGCAGATCGCGTACGACGGTGGCCACGCGGTCGCGCACGTCCTGCGCGGCAACCTCAATGTCGCGCTCGAGCGTGAAGTTGGCGATGACGACGGATACCCCCGGGCCAGAAACCGAGCGCAGCTCATCTAGGCCTTCTATAGTGTTGACAACTTCCTCGATGCGCCGGGTGACGGTAGACTCGACCTCTTCTGGCGATGCCCCGGGTAATGTCGTGCGCACGCGCACGGTCGGCATATCAACCGAGGGGAAGCGATCGATGGCTAACCGCATATAGCTGGCCATGCCAGTGACCACCAAGGCCAGGATGAGCATCGAGGCGAACACAGGACGCTGGATACAAATGGCGGCGAGTCGCTGCATGTTATGGCGTGACGACGCGGACTGGCTGCCCTGACCGCACCTTCCCCGGCTCGAGAATGACCGCATCACCAGGGTTCACCCCAGCGGTCACTTCCACCCATCCGGCCATGCGGCGTCCAGTCGAGATCGGAGTTTCTACCGCTTTGCCATTTTGCACAACAAACACCTTCTCAAGACCGGCAAAGGTCACTACCGCACTCGACGGCACTGCCAGCGCATGTTCCGCTTCTTCCGTGACAATTTCGCTGCGCACGAACGCCCCAGGCCGGAGGGAGCCATCGTTGTGCACGTCGGCTTCGACCGTGAGCATACGAGTCTGTTCATGAATCGTGGGACCGAGGCGCATCACCGTCCCTTCATACACCTGCGGGCTCCCCTCTACCATCACGCGCACCTTTTGTCCCAGACGGATACGCGGGGCAGCACGCTCAGGGACCTCCACCCGCAGTCGCAGCGGATTCATCCGTACCAGCGTCACCACCGGCGCTCCTTCCGTGAGATACTCCCCTACGCTCGCGTGCCGCACCTGAATGACTCCCGCGAACGGCGCACGGATGACCGTATCGGCCAGCTGCTGACGCGCGAGAGCGAGTTCCGCACGACGCTGCAGGAGGACCGCTTGGCGATTGCGGACCTCTTCGATGGCATCTTGGTGACGGCTCACCGCGACGGTATATGCCGCCTCCGCCGCCTCGTAGTCAGCACGCGAGACAAATCCCTTTTGCCAGAGTGCAGCCAGACGGTCACGGTTGCGCTGTGCCTCATCCAGCAGGGCACGTGCTTGCCGCACGGTGCTCGTCTGTAGCGGATCAATCTGGTCATCTGTCCCGTGCAGTGGCAAGCCGAGCCGGGCGCGCGCCTGGGCGAGCGCTGCTTCTGCCTGCTGCACACGTAGCTGGTAGTCTCGTTGTTCAATACGGGCGACCTCTTGTCCCTGGGTCACTACACTGCCGAAATCGACCAGCATGGCAGCCAGCCGACCGGCCACTTTGACACTCAACGTTGCCTCGTCGTATGCGACCAGCGAGCCAAGAGCCGTCACCCACCGCTCCACTGGCATTTCCCTAACGATAGCCGTCTGGACTGACTGGGGAGCTGGTGTGGCGTGTTCGACATGTTTGGCCGACACCGCCTCGTTACTCTGACACGCCGAAGTAGTCGCCACTACCCCCAACACACAAGAGGCGAACAGCAGCGCTATCCCCTGAGACGCCCTCGGTTTTCCTACAACCGCAGGGCGCTGGCCCATATGCAGACCGGCGCTCCTATCCACAGGCACCATACCTTTCGCCTCTACTCTCGACCCAGCAGGTCGCGTGTACACGAGAGCGGTGAGTTGGCGAGTGGCGCACGGAACAGTACAGCCCAAAGACAGACAATAGACCTGGATGCAGCGCGAACAGCAATGCCCTCACACCTCTTCGCAGAGTGCTATCTCTTTAGACGCGTGACGGCTGGCCTTGGTTGGCTGTCTCCTTTCGTGGCCAGGGCGCAGGGAGTACGGCATCGCGGAGAGTATCTCTCTGTGGGAGCTGCTGCCCGTGCGGACTCGCTCTCCTCACCGCACGTCTGGTCTGCAGCCTAGGACAACTGCTCGAGCGCTCGCAGGATAAGCTCGGTGGTACCCTCTTCACCCCACACCCCAGAATCGATCAAGAGCTGGTAATGGAGCGGATCGAGCCAGTCGGCATGATAGAACGTGCGCACGTAATCAGCCCGTAACCGATCCATCCCCGTGACCCGTGCTTCAGCAGCAGCACGAGTCAGGCCCTCTGCCTGCACCACCCGCTCGATCCGCACTGCCAGAGGCGCAAAGATGAACACGTGCAGGACGTCAGGGCGTCCAGCCAAAATGTGATTCCCTCCCCGCCCGACGATGATGGCACGGCCGTCTTTTGCCACTTCCTCAATGATGGCTCTGGTCATCCGCACCAACTGCGCATCCGTCAGCCACAGCGGCGGAGGAATCTCATAGGCAGACTCGAACCCGCCCATACCGAAGAGACCAACCATACGCTCGATAAAGGAGTCGACCCGTTCATCCTTTGCGTCCACGTATTCTTCGGACACTTTATACTGCGAGGCGATTTTGCGCACGATCTCTTTTTCCCAGACCGTCCACTGGAGACGCCGCCCCAAGGCGCGAGCAATGCGGCTTCCACCACTCCCGTACTGATGGGAGATGGTGAGCATCGATTTGCTGAGGGGTTTCATAACCACCTCCTCTCTCAGGCCTTTAGCGGTCGCTCATTCAGCCCGGACGCTTCACCATATGCCAAAAGCGAGAAGGGTTCAAACCAGGGTGCCATCCGCTGTGCCAGGCTCGCCGCTTACCGAGACAGAAACACGAAGACGCGCCCAACCGCAGCTTTATCCATAATTCCCTGACCAGGCGCGCCGGCAGCGAAGTCGGGAATCCCATCGCCATTCACATCCCCAGGCGACGCGACTGTATACCCGAGCATGGACCCCTGGTGGGGATAGGGATTATCGAAGGTGGTCAAGTGCCGCCCGTCGCGGCCACTAAACAGAAACATCTCGCCTTGCACGTGGTATTCGTCCACTGTTTGATATGGCGCACCCACGAGGATCTCTCGCACGCCGTCTCTGTCGAGGTCCGGACCTGGGGAGACCACAAAGCCGAACGCCGCATAGGGTTTGGTCGGAGCCGGATTATGCAGCGGGAACAAGAGGGTGCCATCCGCGCCGCTGAAGGCGAAAGCCATTCCCTGGGCAGGATGGGGACCAATATCTTTGTATGGCGCTCCCACGAGTATGTCCGGAACCCCATCTTTATTCAGGTCACCACTCGATGCTACTCGCCATCCAAAGACCTCACCCTCACGGGGATCGGGATCATCGATGGTGCGCAGCAGCGCACCATCACGCCCGCTAAAGGCGTACACCCGCCCCTGGACTGTCCGCCCGCCAACGGCCGTATAGGGAGCACCAACCAGGATGTCCGGTGTACCATCTCGATCGAGATCACCGGCACTGGCCACGGACCAGCCAAAAGCGCTGCCTCCCTGGGGAGACGGGGCGGCAAGAGGGAAAAGCACCTCGCGGCTCTGCCCGTTGAAAACGAACGCCTTGCCGTCCCCATCCTGGGCAAAGGCACCAACAACCAGCTCAGGCACCCCATCCCCGGTGAGATCGCCGAGCCCAGCCACCGACCAACCAAACCCTCCACCTAGTTGGGGGCGAGGTGCTGCAAGCGAGAACAATACCGCGCCGTCTCGCCCACTGAACACAAAGGCGCGCCCTGATCGTTCTTGTCCAAAGGCGCCGATGAGCAAATCGGGGACACCGTCCTGATTCACGTCCCCCGCAGCAGCCACCGCACACCCAAACGCCGCCTCCGCCTGGGGAAGGGGGGTATCGAGCGTGAACAAGAGCTTGCCACTCTTGCCACTGAACACAAAGGCGCGCCCTTGATGGTCGTTGCCATTCCAGCGGTGATCATAGGCACCGACGAGATAGTCCGCGACCGCATCGCCGTCGACGTCGTCAACGACCGCCAAAGCAGAAGAAAACCCGGAAAACATGATCCGCACTGGATTGTCGAGAACCATCAGCGTGGTCGCCGCCTGCACCGGCACGGTGCCGACCCAGACGCCCCAGCAGCAAAGAGCGAGCTGGGAACACCGCCATACGACAGAACACACCCGCATAGTCCAATTCCTCAGCACAGAGTCCAAATGATACGAGGCCGAGATGATGACCGCAGGGAGAGACAAGCGTATAGTTGAATGGGGGTCTTATAGCGTAGGCCTCCCTCCCTGTCAAACTGGGGCTCTCAAGCCTATGGCAACAACATACAGCTCGGCCGACCCTTTGCGAGTGGCTTCAGGGCGGGTTGTCCGCACAGTCGCGAAGAGGGCACGCACTTCGGCCAGCAACGCGTCGAGCTCCGGTCCCATAAAGACCTTGAGCACGAGCGTTCCTCCTGGGCGCAACACTCTCTGCGCGCACCGCAACGCCGCCCGACAGAGTTCGTGGGCCCGTGCCTCGTCCACCTCTCTGATTCCGCTCAGCTTCGGTGCCATGTCCGAGAGGACAACATCGGCACGGCCACCGAGGAGGGTGAGGAGTGTCTGCTGCAGAGCGGGATCCGTCGCGTCCCCTTGTAACAGGGTCACCTGTGGGAGCGAGAACGGCTCGAGTGGGACCACATCGACCCCGATCACCTTTCCCGCTGTCCCCACCAGAGCGGCAGCAACCTGCACCCACCCACCAGGCCACGATCCTAGGTCAACGACCCGATCGCCACGTTTGATCACCCCAAATGTCTTGTGCAACTCGAGCAATTTGTAGGCCGCGCGCGAGCGATACCCCGCTCGCTTGGCTCTTTTGTAAAAAGCGTCTTTGCGCTCGTACACGTTTCGCCCCGTTCAGCCCAGGGTCTGGCTTCGGTTGGGAGCCCGATTCAGCCACCGAAAGGACGGATGTACCGTTGGTACACTTTCGGGAGTTCTGCAGGCAGCGAGGTCACATCTTCCAGCACGAGATAGCGCGACGGTTCACACATCTCGCGCAGGTAATCGTGCCCGGCTTTGTCGACGGTGAGACAAAAGGTCAGCACCCCTGCCTGTTCGGCTTCCCGCAGTGCCATCATCGTATCGCGGATCCCGTAGGTAATAGACCGTCGATCGGTTCCGTAATCGGTGTCCTGTGGGAAGCCGTCGCTCAGCAAAATCAGCAACTTTACGCGGCAGGCGATCCCCTCGAGTTTCTTCACTGCGTGACGCAGGGCTGTTCCCATGCGCGTCGAGCGCCGCGGCGCAATCGCCCCAATGCGACCTTTGACCGTCGGCGATAAGGTCTCGGCGAATGACTTGACGTGATAAAACTCGACGTTATGCCGGCCCTGGCCGGAGAACCCATAGATGGCGTAGGCATCTCCTATCTCTTGCAGCGCCGCCGCCATTAAGACGAGCGCTTCTTTCATGACGTCGATAATGCGGCGAGGTTGCGGCGGTGGAGGAGCCGACCCTTTCTTCCAGGCTGCCAGCCAATCGTCCGGGTCATCCTCGCCATAGGAAGGGACAAGCGGCTCCACCGGTTCATCGGTCGACGCGCTCATATCGACGAGAAACAACGCCGCGACGTCTCGCTCAGTCTGGCGCCGCATGGTATAGAGCTTGGGCGAAGGCGACACGCCGGCGCGCAGATCGCTGGCGGCAGTGATCGCAGCATCCAAATCGATTTCCTGTCCATCTTCGAGGCTGCGCACCGTGCGGTACAATTCCGGACGAATGCGCTGGAATTCCTGCTTGACCGCCCCGGTGAGTGCAGCGTAGCGTTGGAGCGTAGCGGCGAAAAATTCGCCGGCATCACCGGCAAGCACGATCTCGCGCAGCCGGCACCACCGCGAACGATAGTCGGCAATGTGGCAATCCCACTCGTCGTAAAAAAAAGTCTGTTCGACTTGACCAGTGCGTCGTCGCTGTTCCTGAGTCATGAGAGGTGAGAGTTCCTGTGCTGGGTGCTCACGCTCGCCATTACCGGGGAGTTTGCCCAACAGGTCGCTCACGTAGAGCCCCTGTGGGGGTACACGGTCCGGTTTGCCCTGGCGGATCTGCAGCTCCACCCCCGCATCGAGCAAGGCGCGTAACTCTTCGGGCGACAGAGGAAGGCCACCGCTGTGCTCATCCCGCTCGGGTTCGAGGGTCAACTGCGGCAAGTCCAGCACTGCCGGAGGCGGGCTGTCATCCACTTCTGCGTCGAGCAACGCATCACCGGTCGTTTTGTCGTACAGCAGCGATCCTACCGACGCCGGATCATGCCCGGGCCGGGCAGCGGCGAGGACAGTGCAGCAACGCAGATACACCGCTGCTGCCAGCAGTGCGGAATCATAGACCGTCACAGGCGGTGGGGCAGCCTGGACGAGTCGAGTCACCATCGGGAGCAGAGCAGCCGGGAGCAGAGACGGCAAGGGCAGCAGCGCGACCCAGTCGAGATCGTCACGCAAGCCACGGTACAGCCGTCCGATCAAGGTAGCAATCCGGCGGGTTTCTATGACCAGAAACACCGCCTCCGCCAGATCCGGATGTGGGAAGCGACGAAAATAGTCAACCAGGCCTCCCTGTGGTTCCCCGTCTCCCCCGAGTAGATCGCGGATGGCTGGAGGCAAGTCTGGCCACAGCACCGCCAGAGAGAACTCATAGGTGCCAAATTCCCGCCGTCCAGCCTGCAGGGCAGCGAATACGCGCAAGAGGCGAAAATTGTCCTCGTATGTGGGCAATATATCGACTCGGCCAGGCAGCGGCAGGCTCTCCTGGCTCAGAGGGAACTCTTCCAAAGGGGGAGGGTAGGAGAGTCCTTGCTGACGTCTGATCCCGACCGGCACGCCAGAGAGCATGTGGATATACTGTCGGAGAACCTCTTGCACCTCCTCCAAATCAACTCCTGCAGAGGAGCGGCGCAACACCCGCAGACTCGTCCGGGATTCGAGGGCGAAAAAGGCGAGGCCAGCTGCAGGGTTGCTGCGCGCCACGGTCAGGCCTGTTGCAAGCCACGCGTCAAGCGCGTCTTCTCCTGCTTCCTCCAACGCACGCGGCAGTGCTCGAATGAGAGAAGAGACTCCAGCAGGGAACTCGCGCGCGACAGCCAGCAGGATATCCTGCAGTGCGGAGAGACGGCGCGCACGGAGACTCTTCATGAAAGGCACGAGCAGAGGGAGAAGCGGGGGGAGTGGGAGTGGATCCGTGCGCAGAAGAGGGGCGAGAAAGGCAAGCAGGAAGGCACGCTCGGTGGAAGAGAGCTCACGCAACACCGCAGGCAGGCGAGCAAAGATTTCCCTCGCCGCTTGTGCCGCCAGCCGGGCCGCCTCCTGACAAGCACCGAGCAGCGCAAGCCGCTCCGGCTCCGCCAAATCTACGAATCCCTCGGGCAGACTGGAGTAGAAAGTCCACGGCCCGGAGTCTTGCAGCAGGACCCCGAGCCGGGCCCAGTGGAACATTTCCTCAGGCGATAAAACGGGGAGAGCGACCTGCGCGGAGTCGAAATAGGCAACGGCTAAGAATTCTCCTTTCCACCCCTGCTGCCCGAGCAGCGCACTGCCGTGCTGAGCCCACGCACGCAGGCGCGGAACGCACGGCTCCGGAAGCGATGCCAACAGCGGGGCTGAAGTTTGAAGAAAATGTACGCCAAGGCGGCGAGATTTCTGCAGGATTTCGCGACCGATGGCAATCCACTCCTCTGCCGTATCGAGTCCGAGCCGGGCAAAGACTCGGGGATGGACTGTAAAATATGCCGTCGCGCCATCGCGCGACGCCGGTTCTTGGCTGGCTAACCGCTCGCCAATCTGGATCCACCGCCAAAATTCCGTCTTGCCGAACGTACGCCACGCGGCCGGAGCATGCCGACAGAAGGTCTGCGCTAGAGTCAGGGAGAGGGTCGCGAGGCGATCGCCAGCGGTCAGCACCTCCTCGCGCGCCTGGGCGTCCAAGGCGTTGAGCTCGGTCAACAACGCCTGTCCGGCCTTGTCTCCCAGCAGATGGCGGTTGTCAAACCACAGCCGTCGCAGTGAGGGCATCAGCTCTTCGTGCCGAGGAGAGACACAAGGATACCGCTAGAAGATCTCCACGCAGCCTATGGGCCTCGACAGCCCACGAACGACCAGAGACTACACGTAGGTCAGCCAGTGGCTGTATTTGTGGTCTTTCCCCTTGGTAATCATGAAAAACCGCTCTTGCAACATCCGGGTCACCTCTCCAGGAACCGTGCCGCGGATGGGCCGATCATCGACTTCGCGGATAGGCGTCACCTCTGCCGCCGTGCCGGTGAAGAACGCCTCATCGGCAAGATAGACCTCGTCTCGTGTGAGTCGCTCTTCTACCAATGGGTAGCCTTGATCCTGCAGCACGGTTATCACCGTATCACGGGTAATGCCAGGGAGGATGGAAGAAGAGAGCGGAGGGGTTTTGATCTTCCCTTTACGCACGATAAATAAGTTTTCCCCAGGCCCTTCTGCCACATACCCGTCGGTATCGAGGAGGAGGGCCTCATCGTACCCGAGGTCCCATACCTCTTTGCCCGCCAGGATCGAGTTGAGATAGGTCCCGACCGCCTTCGCTTTGGTCATGAGCGTATTGACATGAAA
>JANWXO010000061.1 GCA_025057295.1 Candidatus Binatia bacterium
GTCATGGCTATGGTTCGTTCCCCGAATCGCTCCTCAGCTCGTCACTTTGTCTGCCAACATCCACCGATACGCCGGCCAACAAGCCACATCCTCCGGCGGGTCTGGCGGCGTGCGATCCTGGGTCAGGGTCAACAGCCAGCGTCGTGCCCGCGGCCACCGTGCGCCCGCCTCACGCAGCGCGCGCAGTGCCCGCGCCGCCGTGTCGGGATCGCTCGCATCGGCGCAGACTTGGATCAAGTGTTGGGTCCCGTCCGGAGCCCGAGCCAGAAAATCCACCTCGTAGCCTTCCGGTGTGCGCACATACGTCACCTCGCACCGCCGACGCTCAAGCTCGATCAGCACGGCTGTTTCCAGCGCATGGCCGACGTTCGTCCGTCCCGTGCGGTCGAACAGGGGAATGAAGCCCGGGTCGACCGGATAGACTTTGCGCGGATTGACCATGCGCTGACGTTCTGAGTCGGCTTCCATCCAGACCGTGCGCACGAGAAAACAATCCTCGAGATAGCCCAGGAAGTAGTGGAGCGTATCGCGCGAGACAGCAATCCCTTGGCTCTTGAGCATGCGGTGAAACTTCTCAACGCTGAAAGGGCTCGCAGCGTTCGCCAGGAGATGCCGCACGAGCCAGCGCAGGGCCACGATGTTGCTGACCCCGTGGCGCTCGAGCACGTCGCGCAGCATCGCCACGTCCACGTAATCGCGCAGAAGCTGCCGTCGCGATGCCGCATCCAGCGCCTGCACCTCGGGAAAGCCTCCAACTTCGAGCCACGCGAGAAAGGCATGTTCGAGACGGCTGCGCTCCGGGCCGGCGAGGAGGCCGGGATCGGTGGGAACCTCTGCCCCCCGATGCGCCAGAGCCTCGGCGAAGCTGAAAGGATAGAGCACCACCGACCATGCACGACCGCGCAGAGCCGTGCCGATTTCGCGCGAGAGCAGCGCCGCCGAGGAGCCGGTGACCATGATCTCCGCACGGCCGCCGTCAAGCAGCCGTCGGACGAAACGCTCCCAGCCCGGCACGTTTTGAATCTCATCGAAACACCAGAGCACCGGCCCCAGCCGAGCCGCCTCCGGCGCACGACGCCCATATTCGTCGAGCAGAAAGCCAAGCTGCGACCCTTCGAGCCCGGCGAGGCGCTCATCCTCAAAGTTCACGTACGGCACGAGCACTTGCGGAACCCCTCGGGCCAGACGTTCCCGCCGGAGTTGGTGGAGGAAGGTGGTTTTGCCAGCCCGGCGCACGCCTAGGAGGGCGGTCACTTTACCGGGCAATTGCACCGCACCGTGGACGCAGCGCGGTGTGCCCTCGGCCACAGGGCCCTCAAGGGAAGTCGCAAGCGCTTCGGAGAGCGCCTCCCGGACAGGTTGGAGCGGTCCCGCCACCGCGATTCTCCTTTTCGAAAGGAGAATATAGAGCTATTTTCTCCTTCGGGAAAGGAGAAGAATGGAAGTTTATCCTTCCTTCCCCTGCTCGGGCAACCAGGCGTCCTGCGCCAGACTTCCGACCAGCCGAGCATCGGGGCGTTGTAGGCCTGCGCTTCCTGAGAGCGGCGCCTCTTTTCGCTGAGGCTGAAGAGCCGGTGGCGTTCGCCATCGAAGTAAAGCAACGCGTTCTCGACCAGCTCGGCGGCATAGCCCGTTATCAGCCTGCAGTTCTCGGACCGCTGCGCACGCAGACAGCGTGTTGCTTCCTCCTATTGGCGTTACTGACCTGCCCCTGTCCACCATCCCCTGACGGAACCCCAGACCCCAGCCTACTTCTGCCGACCACTGCCAAGATACGATATGCCCGGAGGAGTTGCGCCGCGTTTCCCAGCAGCGGTCAGGGTGTCGTCGCTCAGTGAGACCGTCTGTCAGGCGAAGGCACGTGAGCTTCGTTGCTCTTGTCGTCTAAGTGCGCTGCGCCAACTTGCTGATACAGCTCTCGCAATGCGCTCACTGCTTGTTCGGCTAAGGCAAACCAGTCCGGATTCTGTACGCAGGCTGGGTGAGAGAGCACTCGCTGCTCCACGAGATCAGCCACCAGCGAGGTTCTATCTAACAATTCGTGGCAACCAAACGATCCAGGCTTGTACTGCTCTTTCCAGTGCGGACCGTGGTCAGCAAGCAACTCCTCAGCGAGATGTTGACGTTCTTGCTCTCTGTCCAATACGGAGGTTACAGGTTTACTCATACCTATTGCTCCTCTATGTCTCCAATCCAGCTTGGCGAAGGATGCTCTTCAGCGTGCCTGTCGGCAAATCGTCGGACAGCTTACCAGGGACAGTGACTCTACCTGGTTTGAGGGGATGTTTGAACTGCCTGTGACTTCCCTTCTGAGCGACTTGGACCCAGCCGTCGTCCATCAGCAACCGCAGCACCTCCCGCACTTTCATGGCCTACCTTCGATCCTACGCGCTGGTTTCCTCAGGGAATCTCACAAAACGCCTCTAGCGGTTTTGCCTCACCCTCTCCCTGGCCTTCTCCCCTCAATAGCGAGGGAGTTGTGTGAGATATGCCAGTCATACCATTTCTCAAGTCCTTTCTCTCTAGTAGAAGCTGCTGCTGTAGTGGCATATTCCCCTATCGGCCCGCACCCTTCTCAGGTCAAGGAGAACACCTCTCCAGGTCCGTGACCGTCCAGGCTGAGCAGCAAGCACGGTCGCTTCCTCTCCTTCGGTGTTACCATCGCGCCCCTCTGCCCACAGAACCCTGACGCGGCACGGCTCCTGCTCACGATTCGTACCGAGGCCGCGATCATGCCTGCCCTTCTCATCACCCCAGCGGCTAACCTGCTCACGCTGCAACTTCCCGAGACATACAACGCCCCCGCAACACCTGATTCCCCTCCCGACCACCTTTTGCGAGAATGGCCCAGTGTTGGGGATAGACGAAAGCGGTCAGAACTGTACCCGCGGTACTTGCTGCGCGTCTGGCGGGACTTCAAAATACTTCTCCGGCTCGAAGCCGAACATCCTGGCCGACAACAGGGCGGGAAAGCTCTTGATATAGGTATTATAAGCCTGCACCGCCTCGTTATAGCGTCGCCGTTCCGTGGCGATGCGGTTTTCCGTTCCGGCCAATTCATCCGAGAGACGCGCAAACTGCCTGTCGGCCTTGAGTTCAGGGTAGCGCTCGGAGAGGGCCAGGAGGCGAGAGAGGGCCGACGAGACCTCATTGGCCGCAGCGATCTTCTCCCCGCGCGTGCCGGCACCGATCAATTTCGCCCGCGCCTCGGCGATGCTCTCGAAGACACCCCGTTCGTGGGCGGCGTAGCCCTTGGTCACCTCGACCAGGTTGGGGATCAGATCGTTGCGCCGCTGCAGTTGGTTTTCCACCTGGGCCCAGGCCGCCTCTACCTGTTCCTTCATCGATACCATGGTGTTGTAGCCGCAGCCAGCCGCGAGGAAAAGGAGAGACAAGAGCGACCATCGAAAGACCAGCGCGGAGAGAGACCCCGGAGTGCGCAGATACAGGTGTTGCACTATCGCTCCTCCTCCAGGAGGACACTGTTGCAGCGAGAAGGTAGAGAATTTCTTCCGCCTCGGCAAGGTTGGGTTCGCACCTGTCTGTTCCCTCCGGAGACAGGGTCGCTTGACAGGGCGGTTTCGTCGCTTAACTTTTTCCCCGCATGATGCCGGGGAGCACGGCACTTCCCCGCTACGGACGCGTCTCTTGTCAAGAGGCCCAATCCCCAGCATCAGGGAGGTCGATACTATCCATGTTGATGGACGAGTTCATGGACGATCGCGGGCAGGGCCAGGGGCCGGCGTGGGGGGCTTTTCTCCTGTGGTTCGTCATCCCCCTGCTCCTCTTCTTCGTGCTCCTGACCTTCACGGGCTGACCAGGTTCCCACCGGGGGAGAACGCCACAGCGCCAGCCACTGCGTCTTCGGCTGCGGAGGCTACTTGGTGGTGTCCGGCGCCGCCTGGCGACCGAACATCTCGCGCAGCTTGAACTTCTGCACCTTTCCCATTGCGTTGCGCGGCAGACTGTCGACGAAGAATACCGCTCGCGGCGCCTTGAAGTGCGCCAGGCGAGCACGACAGTGAGCGATCAAGGTCTCGGCATCTACAGCATCGCGGCGGACCACGATGGCGATCGGGATCTCGATCCACTGGGGGTCAGGGATGCCTATTACAGCCGCCTCTGCCACGGCAGGATGGTCGTACAACACGTTCTCCACCTGTGCCGGGGAGATATTCTCACCCCCGGAAATGATCATGTCCTTTATCCGGTCGTCGATGTAATAGAATCCCTCGCTGTCCCGATGCCCCACGTCACCCGTAGCGAACCACGCCTCTGGACCACGAGGGGGCTCTCCCCAGTACCCCGGGCTCACGGCAGGACCACGGACCCAGATCTCTCCCTGCACTCCGGCTGGCACATCTCTGCCCGTCGCATCGACAATCCGCACCTCACAATAGGGCGCCGGTTTGCCGGTCGAGCCGATCTTGCTGTGCGCGTATGCGGCGGTGAGGTAGATAGAGATCGGCCCGGTTTCGGTCGCGCCGTACACCTGTACGACCGACAATCCACGGGCAGCGAAGCCCCTGATGAGGACCTCGGGGACGAGCGATGATCCGGTGCCCACGAGGCGCAGGCTCGTCAGGTCGGTGTGCGGCCACTGGGGATGCGCGAGCAGGATTTGCATCTGGGTGGGGACGAGCAAGGTGAGGGTCGGCCGGACGGTTGCAATCGCGGTCAGGGTCTCGTCCGGATCGAATTTCCGCTGCAGGTACACACTCGCCCCAGCGAGCAGTGCAGGAACGGTTTGGATATTCAGGCCGCCGGTGTGGAACAAGGGCAGGGTGGTGAGCACGACATCGGCCGAGGTCATCTCGTGCATGGCGTAGGCGTTGTGCGCGTTCCACACCAGATTGCTTTGGGTCAGAATCGCCCCTTTGGGGTTTCCCGTCGTGCCAGAGGTATACAGCAGGGCGACCGGGTCTGTGAACGACCCGGCAGGGGGCGCCGGTGACGCGGTGCGTACGAGCTGTTCATAGCTCAGCCATTGCCCCTCCCCCTCTCCTTCCAGAGCCAGCAATGTCGCCCGCATGCCATCGGCCGCGCGGGCGAGGACGGAGCGATGAAGAGAGTCGGCAGCCAGGATTGTCGGTGTGCAGTTATGGAGAATGTACCGATGTTCCGGCACGGCGAGCCGCCAGTTCAACGGGACCAGCACTGCGCCGAGCCGGGCGCAGGCGAACAACACCTCCAAAGTTGCCGGCAGGTTCTGGGCGAGCACGGCGATGCGTTCTCCCGGGGCAA
Organism: Candidatus Binatia bacterium; assembly: GCA_025057295.1. GTDB lineage: Bacteria > Desulfobacterota > Binatia > Bin18 > Bin18 > JANWXO01. The sequence continues at coordinate 5,245 of JANWXO010000061.1, forward strand.
GCCCCAGGTCGCTGAGCACTGCTGCAGCCCGCTCGATGCGGGAGCAGAACTCAGCATACGACCAACATCGTCCCTCGAAACCGAGAGCCACTTTGTGGGGAGTAAAATCGGCGCGTCGTGCCAGAATAGTGGAAAGATCCATGGTTATCCCTTTGCGAGATCACTCGTCCCGCTCCCCCGGCTCGTAGAGACACTCCCGCCCTAACCGTTCGATGCAGATCTCCGCTGTCCAGGGGAGCATGAGCGCGCCGCAGCGCGCGTCCCGGTACATGCGCTCCAGCGGTAACGGACGCAAGATACTCTGTCCGCCGCAGGTGCGGATGGCGAGAGCAGCCATCCGGGCGGCGTTTTCCATGATGGTGTACTGCGCCACATAGGCGCGCAGACGCGCTTCCTTGGATGGATCGAGCCGCGCCTCGGCGATAACGGTGTGAAAGAGTGCCCGTGCGCTCTCGAGCATAATCTTCAGCTCCGCCACTGCCGCCTGCTTGAGCGGAAAGCGACGGCGCTTCTCCTGCATCGGAGGGATTTCGCCGCGGAGATACGCCACGGTGAAATCGAAAACGGCCTGACTCAGCCCCATGTATGTCGGCGCGAGGGTGAAAAACATGTACGGCCAGCGCACCGCCAGTTGATGATACACCCCGGGCGGAAGGAGGAGCGCATCGTCCGTAACAAACACGTTCTGCAACAGCAGCGTGCGCGACACCGTGCCACGCATCCCCAGCGGGTCCCACTCGCCGACGATGGAGAAGCCAGCGGCATCCTTGGGGATCGCGATGAACAGCGTGTCCCGCGCTGTGGCATTGGCTTTCTCTTCCGTGACCACCACAGCGTAATAGTCGGCGGCGCCGGAGAGCGAAGCGAAGATTTTCCGCCCGTTGATCAGCCACCCCTCACCGTGCCGGGTTGCGGTGGTCGCGAACGGAGTTTTCCCTGCCGCAGCCTGGTTTCCTTCGGAGAAGGGCTGGGCGAACAGCGCCCCCTCTTCGACCACACGCCGGTACACGGCGGAGCGACGCCGCGCGTGCACCGCCCGGACCTCGTCCGGTAAGCCGAGGGCATCCGTCACCTCGCCGATCCACATCATCGTGCAGCAGTGCATGTTGAACGTCAGCGCTGTAGTCGGACAATAGCGGGCCAGCTCGGCAGAGACCAGGCAGTACGTACGATAGTCGGCTCCCCAGCCGCCCTCCGATTGGGGGATGCAGAGCGCTAACAAGTTGTGTGCACGCAGGTCGGCGTAGTTCTCGAACGGGAACGCGGCCTCGCGGTCGTACTTCTCCGCCCGCGGGGCAAACTTCTCTCTGCCGAGGGTGCCGACCAGCTCGAGCAGTGCTTGTTGCCGCGGTGAGAGGGGATCCATACCTACGCCAATTCTCCCTGGAGGACACCGGCCGCAACGATAACCTCTCCGTCGAGCGCGATGGTACACCCCCGCATGGGCAGGTCGAAATGCCCCTCTGTGTAGCGTCCCGCCGTCTCGTTGGCACCGGTCGAAAACAGAAAATTGCCGGCAAACGCACGCGCTTCGGTCCCGTTCACGTCGGCCTTATCATAGCAGACCAACGCATCCCAACGGGCTTTGGGATTCATCCCCCAGCCGACGTGGCTCACAGCGTAGGCGTTCCGGTCTCCCCAAGCCGAGAGGTAGCTCTCGAACAGCGCGGCATCCACCCCACTGCCCTGGATGTCAACGATGAAATCGTCGACGATGCTGAGGGTGACGGGAGTTTCGATGTAGCGCTTAAAGGTCAGATTCAGGTCTCCAGGAGCGAGGACGAGCCGTCCATTGACGGTCCCGCTTTTCGGGAAGCAGAGGCACAGACCGCCCGGCCAGTGCGCCACCATACCGGGCCTGTCGGCGAATCCCCAGGTCCCGCCCACCGGTGCACCGTCGACACGCACCGTGAGGTCGGTTCCTGCTGCCGAAGTGACCCGCATCTCTTTTGCATTGCGGAGTTTCTTCAAACCCGCGCGCACCTTCGTTTGTAAAGCCGGGTCGGAGGGAAGCCGTTCCAAGACCTCAGGGTGTTCGTTGGAGACCATCAGCACGCGCGCGCCACCCTGCAAAATTTTGGGGAGTTCAGGGGCATGCAGCAGCCCCTCGAGGGTGAGATCGACCACCAGAACAGAAGACGCAAGCGCCGCGATCACCGGGCCGAGGTTCCCTAACGCCTGGGAAGCACCGGTCGAGCGCACCGGAACCGGCGCGGTCTGCCGTGGAGTGGGGACGACGACGTGAAACACGCGCGCTCCCAGCAGTCCGAGGGCGAGTTCACTGAGGTGCACGTTGAGCTGGCGGCTTTGACTTTCGGAAAGGATCGCGACAGGATCCCCCGGCTGCACCCCGCACAGGGCGAACTGCTGCTTGAACGCTTCAATCCATTTTGTCTCGATCCGATCAGCAAACATAGAGTCCTCCGTTGTCAGGGGAAGGCACGCTGCCGGCACTCGTCTGGACCTCTAGCTGATATGTGACGCTGGTACAAGTGGAACCTCCCGCTGCCAGCCTACCAGCTTCTGCCCGCACCCCCACCACCAAACCCTCCTCCACCGAACCCACCAAATCCACCCCCCCCCCCCCGAACCCGCCCCCGAACCCATACCCGCCAAATCCCACAGGGGAATAACGGCCTCCGTGGAACCGGCGATAACGCGAGCGGCGCGTGCCGGTAAAGGCCGCCACCAGCAGGGCGACGGCGATCAGCGCGAAGAGGAACAGGTCGAGGGCAGAGGGGGCTCCCTCTTTCCCGCGTGGACCAGGACGAGGGATTTGACTGCCTGTGAGTTGGACACCGTATTCCTGCGCAATCAGATGCGCCATCACCTGCGTGCCGGCGAGAATACCTCGCGCGTACTCCCCTCTTCTGAAATAGGGGAGGATGTAGTCGTCCTGGATCTCGCCCACCCTGCCATCGGGCAGCACGCCTTCCACACCGTACCCGGTCGCGATGAACATCTGCCGATCCCGCACCGCCACCAGGAAGACAACGCCGTTATCCTTGCCTTTTGCACCTGGCCGCCACGCCTCTGCAATGCGCATGGCGTACTCGAAAGCGGTGAGCGGTCGGGTGGTCTCCACCGTGACAACGGCGATTTCAGCACCGGTCTTGGCCCGCAGCTCCTCGAGCAGGCGCGTCAGGTGCTGGCGGGTAGCAGGGTCGATCACCCCAGCGAAGTCGGACACCAGCCCCTGCGGGGAAGGCAGAGGAGGGTCTGCACCGTGGGCCTGCGCAGAGAGCAGCAGGAACAGGACGCACAGCAAGCAGTTACGCAGAATGGTCATGCGCAGGTGAGGCAGACAGGTGGTCGATGATCCCGACAAGCCGTTGGACCTCGATCAGATAGCCGCGAAAAAAGTCTGCCGCCGCCTCGGCAGGCCAGCCTTGCTGTCGTGTCCGGATGGCGAGCAATTGCCGCATGCGCGGCAGGGCCGTGTCGAAGCGGCGTTCGAAGCGCTCGAGGATCTCGCTGTAGGTGAGCAGCCCTTGTTCGCCGTGGAGGCGGAGCAGGGCGCGCATGAGGCTGAGAAACGTCTTGAGCGAGTCGAGCATGAGGAGCCGTAACGGTGCACGCTTCCCAGCGCACTCGAGATAGAGGGCACGGAGGCGTAAGAGCTTGGCGCGGGCCTCGTGCTCGGCCTGGAAGCGCAGATGGCGGTCGTCGATCTCCAGCGTGCGAAAGACGTCCTCGCCCCACAACAGGCGGTGTTGCTCTTGGATATCGTGCAATTCCATGGGGAAGACATCCCGGCTGCGCTCGAGAAACTCCTGATCCAGCAGCAGCGGCAGGGCAAAGCCGCGTCTATGCCACGCCCTCATGTGGGGTTGCAACTTCTGCAGGATCTCGAAGCGGAGCTCCTTGACCACCAGCACGATGTTGAGATCGGACATGCCGGTCACGAAGTCGCTCCCCGCGCCGCTGCCGTACAGGGCAACGGCGAGCAACTCTGCCCCTAGCAACTGGCGAACCTCTTGCGTAAACCGGGACAGTGTCTTCTCGGTGCGCGCGTCGAGCATGGACAACCGCCTTCCGGAGAGTGTGTCAGTATACAAGAGCAGGCAGCAGACATGGAACCACTGCGGGTGCCCGCCCCGCCGAACTTGCGCCCATCCGCGAACGTGCTATAGCACGCGCGGTGCTGACCGAACTGTTGATCGCCCTGCAGTTTCTCACCGTCGTGCGGGTCAGGCAGGACCTGCCGTTCAGCGAGACCGCCCTCGGCCGCTCTGGTGTCTTTTTCCCCCTGATCGGTTTGGCACTCGGTCTGATAGTGTGGGGGATAGACATCATCCTGCGACCATTCATCCCCCTTCCCTTCTTGAACGTGGTGATCGTTTTTGCCTTAGCTTTCTTCAGTCGCGGCCTTCATCTCGACGGCTTAGCAGATAGCGCCGATGGCTTGTTGGGCAGTCAGGATCGACACCGCAGTCTGGAGATCATGAAGGACAGCGCGATCGGCACCTTTGGCGTCCTCGCCGTGATGGCGGCAGTACTGCTCAAGCTCCGTGCCCTCGACCTGCTCACGGGCAGCTACCGCGGCTCGGCGCTTTTGTTGAGCCCGATGCTCGGGCGCTGGGCGTGTGTGGTGATGGCGTACAGCTCTCGCCCTGCCCGGGCGGAGGGACTGGGAGCGACCTTTGTGCGAGGCGTCCAATTCCGCGAGTTTGCCCTGGCCAGTGTGTTTACCCTCGCTCTCGTGTTCGCCTCTCTGGAGGTGCTCGGACTGCTGGTGTTTCTCCCGCTGGCAGCGCTCATCTTGTGCTTTACCCTCTATTGCAATCGCCGTCTCGGCGGCGCTACCGGCGATACCCTGGGCGCCCTCGGGGAGATGGTCGAGACCGCCACTTTTTGCCTCTTGATGGTCCTCGAAGGCACCCTGAGCCGCGGCTAACGCCTGTTCGGCGGAAACACGCGTGTTGCCTGGAGAGGTGCTTTTCCTTCTCCGAGTTCTACTGCCACCAGCATCCCTGGGGTGAGATCGTCAAAAGAGAAGCCCTCGAGAACGCGACGATGGAAATAGACATGTTGATTGGCGTTGACCGAGATATAGCCGCCTCCCTCAGCACGAAGGACACGCACCACGGTCCCTGTCAGGGGCGGGAGCGGCTCTCTGATGGAGCGACTGCGACTTTTCTTGGTCTGCCGGTAGGAATGATAGGCGTCGAGCTCACGCTCCGCCGCAGCCAGCGCAGTGCGCAACACAACAGGGATCTGGGCACCACTTTTTTTGACGGTAAAGGTTTGGCCCGCAGCAGACAGGACGATTTGCACCTGGTTATCCCCTAGGTGATGATGGGGATTGTGGGTAATGGTGATGCGGGCGTGGGTGATCTCATTGGGGTAGCGTTCTAGCTTGGCCAGCTTGCGCTCGATCAGCGCACGCCAGCTCTCGCGGATCTCCGTATGCCGTCCTTCGATATCGATTTGCATAACTCCCCCTCTCGGTTGGGAACCTCCTCATTCTCACACCAATTAGGATGACATGAATCCAGGGACGGAACAAACCCTTAATAGCAGGCCTATAGGCAGAGGACGAAAGAGAGAGGGGAGCAGGGAGAGAACGGTTCGGAGCAACTGCGCGCTGTCTACAGATTTGCCGAGCGAGATGAAAAACGAGCCCCTCCCCCCACTGCGGGGAGGGGCCATCAGCCTAACCGAAGCGGCCCTGGACCGCGAACACTAGCCCAGTTCGGCGCGCGAACTCCCTTTGCCGTTCGCTGCCAGAAGGGCTTTCCCCTGTTGCTGCGCGTGCAGAAGGGTTTGTTGCGCCTTCCACTGTTTCAGGGCATCGCGCATGCGACCGGGGTGAATCCCTAAGATTTCGCAGATGTTCTCGAAAGAGAAATACCACTGAGACTCCGTCGAGTCTATCCACTCCTCCGCTTCTTGAAAGAGGCGGCGCTCGTGAGGCTTCTTGGCCAGCAGGTAGGTCTGGAAACAGTGGACCGCATCCTCTAGCATAGCAAGGAGCAACCGTTTCTCTCCTTGGAGCGGTTTCCTGCCCAACAAGGTGAAAAATTGCTCTGGCAGGAGAGTATCGGGTTCAAACATAACGTGTCTCCTACATGTAGAGTTGGATGCAACAGCGAAGATTGACCGGAGAGGATAGCGAAAACCGTTTTATAAGTAAAGTAAAAAAGTTTTATAATATTTATTAGGATCTATCAGAAATCATGCACATCGAAACGCTCAAAGTTTTTTGCGATCTGGCAGAAACTGGCAGTTTTTCTCTAGCCGCCTCAAAAAACTTCATCACTCAGTCGGCGGTCAGCCAACAGATCCGCAGCCTGGAAGAACGGTATGGACGCGAGCTGGTCGAACGCTCGAAAGGGCATGTGCGGCTGACCCAGGCCGGAGAGGTCCTCTATCAGGCAGGGAAAGAAATTGTCCAGAAGTACCGAGAAATCGAAGATACGCTTCAGACCCTGTCGCGCTCCGTCAGTGGCACGGTCCGTGTTTCCACCGTCTATAGTGTGGGGCTCTATGAACTGTCTGCCCCCCTCAAGCGTTACTTGCGCGCCTTCCCGGAGGTGAACGTCCATCTCGAATACACACGGGCAAACAAAATCTATGATGATGTCAGCCGCGGTGACGTGGATATAGGGATCGTGGCGTATCCGAGCAAACGCCCTCAGATCCTCATTCTCCCCTTTCGGGAAGATCGCCTGGTGCTCATTTGTGCGCCCCAACATCCCTTTGCTCAGCTGCAGCGCATCTCGATCAAAAAATTGGACGGAGAAAAATTCGTTGGGTTCGAACGCGATATCCCGACCCGCCGTGCCCTCGACCGCATCTTTCGCAAGCATGGGGTCAAGGTGCAGTACATCATGGAGGTCGACAACATCGAGACGATCAAGCGTGTGGTCGAGATCGGCTCTGGCATCTCTATTGTCCCTGAACCCAGCATCATCCAAGAAGTCAAGAGCGAAACGCTCAAAATGCTCCTTTTCACCGACGAAGTGATCTTGCGCCCGCTGGGTATCATCTCCAAGCGCGGGCGGCGCTTTACGCCAGCGGTGCAAGAGTTCATCGATTTCCTCAGAGGGAAGATGCCGAAGGGAGCGGCGGGGGGCCCGGATCAGGCGCTACAAGCCACCGTGTAGTATCCGGGACTGGACTGGCCCCCCGTGCTTTGGACAACTCCCCTGCCTTCAGCAGGTTGCCAAACGGCCTGTCAGCCACTGCGCTCCTCTGGTTTCGACACGACCCCTTCTGCGCGGAGTTGCCCGATTTCCGCCCCACTCAGGCCTAACTCCGCGAGAATCTCGTCCGTGTGCTCACCCTTTTCTGGCGCTGGGGTGCGGACCGCGCCGGGAGTGCGGCTGAGCGTCACCGGCAGGCCTAACACGTGAATGTGTCCGAGTCGGGGGTGCGCAAGCGGACAGGCGAGGCCCAGATGCTGGACCTGAGGGTCGGCGAACACCTGATCGATCGTCAGAATCGGGCCACAAGGAACGCCAGCAGCGTTGAGAATCTCGATCCACTCTGCCGCGGTCTTCGTTTGCAGCCGCTCTTCCAGGGCAACGGTCAGCGCATCGCGGTTTTTGGATCGCATGCTGGGAGAGGCAAAGCGGGGGTCCGTGCAGAGATCCCCTGCCTCCAGCGCCCGACACAGCCGCTCCCACATATGCTGACTGCCGGCGGCGATGTTGATGTAGCCGTCCTGCACGCGAAACGTTCCCGTCGGGATGCTCGTGGGATGGTTGTTGCCAGCTTGCAGGGGCACTTCTTTGTCGATGAGCCAGCGCGTCGCCTGGAAGTCCAACATCGAGACCATCGCTTCGAGCAACGAGGTGTGCACCCACTGCCCTTCGCCTGAACGCTCACGTTCGAGCAGGGCCACGAGGATCCCTTGGGCGGCTAGGAGCCCTGCGGTCAGGTCTGCCACCGGGATACCGACGCGCCATGGTCCGCTGCCAGGCGGACCGGTGATGCTCATCACCCCTCCCATGCCTTGGGCGATCTGATCGTATCCCGGCCGGTCTTTGTACGGTCCGGTCTGCCCGAAGCCCGAGATGCTGGCGTAAATCAAGCGTGGATTCACCGTGCGCAGATCCGAGTAGTCGATCCCGAGACGCTTCTTGACCTCGGGACGGTAGTTTTCGACCAGCACGTCTGCCCTGGCCACTAGCTGCTTGAGAATAGCCCTCCCGCGCTCATCCTTGAGATTGAGCACCAGACTCCGCTTGTTGCGGTGGAGATTCTGAAAGTCGGAATTGTGGCGAGGTACCCCTTCTTCGTCATCTGGCGACTCCACCTTGATGACCTGTGCCCCCATATCGGCGAGTTGACGTACACAGGTCGGGCCCGAACGGGCGCGTGTCAGGTCTATCACACGAATGTGGGCAAGCGGGAGCGACACAGACGACTCCTTTCTGCACAATATTGTCTCCCTGCGGCTAGACAGGAACGGCCTGTCTGTGTCATGTAGGGGGGTTGCAGGACGCCGTCAAGGGAAGGTCGGAAGCGGCGGGGAAGGGGAACGCCGACAGCCTGTCTCGACAGAGGAGGAACACCGCCATGGCACTACGGCGACCAAGTGGAGAAGATCTGCACCGTCTCGCTGCGGCAAATCATTTCGCGTTGAGTCCGGAAGAAGTAGATGCGTACCTGGCATTGCTGCCGGATATGTTTACAGCGCTCGATCTCCTGGATCAGACCCCCACACAACACCCTCCGCTGATCTACCGCGAACGGGATCCTGGGAACCGGCCGAGCCGGCAGGAGGATCCTCTCAATGCGATCGTGCGCCGCTGCTCAGTGAAAGGAGCCAAAACCGGCAAACTTGCCGGCAAGCGGATCGGCATCAAGGATAACGTCTGCATCGCTGGTATCCCCATGACCTGCGCTTCTTTGGTCCTGGATGGCTACGTGCCAGACGTGGACGCAACGATTGTGACACGCATCCTCGATGCCGGCGGCGAAATTACCGCTATCCTCAACATGGACAATTTTGCCTTCTCCGGGGGTGGCGACACCAGTGCCTACGGACCGACGCGCAACCCCCATAATCCCGAGTACCTTGCCGGTGGGTCGTCGGGTGGCTCGGGGGCCGCGCTGTATTATGACGACATTGACCTTACTATTGGCGGAGATCAGGGGGGGTCCATTCGGATTCCTGCCTCGTGGTGCGGCGTGGTCGGTCTCAAACCGACGCACAGTTTAGTCCCCTATACCGGCATCGTCGGCATCGATCCGACCTTCGATCATGCCGGACCGCTGGGGCGCACGGTAGCGGATGTCGCCCTCTTCCTCGAAGTCCTTGCCG
>JANWXO010000062.1 GCA_025057295.1 Candidatus Binatia bacterium
GAGCGCGGCCATCAGGCCGCCGCCGGCGTAGTCAGCCAGGAGGTTTTGCGGGATGGTCGGCTTGCCCTCTCCGATCGACCCCAGGAGCGACATCGCTCCTGCCTGAGAAATGTAGTTGAGATCATGCCCCGCCAGGGCAGCATACGGACCGGTTTGCCCGTAGCCCGTTACCGCACAGTAGACGAGCCGCGGGTTCATCGGCTGGAGCGTGTCGTAGTCGATCCCCAGCCGTTTGGCCACTCCAGGGCGCATCTCCTCCACGAGCACGTCCGCTTGGCGCACGAGCCGGTAGAAAATCTCGCGTGCCTCTGGGTCCTTGAGATTCAGCCCGATACTTTTCTTATTCCGTTGCAGCGCGTTATACACCGACGCACCACCAGCGCCCGCCATCTCGGTGCCAGCAGCACCCGCCTGTTCAGCGCGGCGTCCGGTCGGTGGTCCTGGTTCCTGAACACGAATCACTTCAGCGCCCATATCACCGAGAATCATGGTACAGAACGGTCCGGGCGCAAGCCGGGTCAGATCGAGAACAGTGATGCCTGCAAGCGGCCCTGCCATGCGTTCGTCCTCCTTCGGTCGATTCACACTGCGTCAGCTATTGCAGCCGTACGGAGAAATCGACAAACACCAGGAGTTAGATCACTCCCCGCTCACGGAATGCAGCAAGGTCAGCCGCCGTCAACCCGAGCAGGGCACCGTATACTTCTGCATTATGCTGCCCGAGCAAAGGCGCCGGCTGTACCGTCGTCGGCGACTCCGAGAGCTTCACCGGACAGCCGGGCATGGTGAAACCCGGCCGCTGGGGGTGGTCGATCGTGACGATCATTCCCCGTTGCCGCAAATGCTCGTTGGCCAATATGTCACCCGTATCGAGGACCGCGCCGCACGGCACCCCTGCTTCTCCGACCAACTTCATAGCGGTGAACTTATCCTTCGTCCTGGTCCACGACGCGACAAGACTGTGCACCTCTTCGGCGTGGCGGCTGCGGGCTGCCGGGGACGAGTAGCGTTCATCTCCAATGAGATCCTCCCGCCCCATGACCCGCAGCAGATTTTCCCACATCTCCTCCGAGCTGACCGTCAGATACACATAATCGTTCGGTCCCCCAGGGGCACAGGGATAAATATCTCCCGGCGCCATGCCAAGAATGCGGCTGCCTCGACGCTCGACCGGTTTGCCAGTCAGATAGTGGCCGAGCATGGCCACCCGGGTAAGATTGACGACTGCGTCCTGCATCGACACTTCGACCTTTTGTCCCAGGCCGGTCTCGAGTCGGTGAATATACGCGGCTAGGATGCCGATAGCACAGTGCAACCCGGTGCCGGTATCACCAATGGTAGGGCCTGGTTTGACCGGTGGCGATCCGGGCAGTCCCGTCACGCTCATCGCTCCACCTGCGGCCTGCGCGATCATGTCGAAACTCTTGTACGGTGCATACGGACCATACGTACCAAACCCCTTGATCGTTGCATAGATGAGACGTGGGTTGAGGCTGCGCAGCACGTCATAGCCCAACTCCAGGCTCTCCATCGTGCCGAGGGAGAAGTTCTCTACCAGGACATCGAAGTGCGGCACGAGCCGCTTGAAGAGCGCTCGTCCCTCCTCGCTCTTGAGGTTGAGGGTGATACTGCGCTTGTTGGCGTTGAGCAGCAAAAAATAGACGCTGTCCTGTCCCGGTTTTTCGGCGAACGCGCGCCGCCCCTGGTCCCCGCCTGTGGGCGACTCGACCTTCACCACATCCGCTCCGAGCCACGCCAACATCTCGGTACACGAGGTGCCAGCCTCAAACTGCGTGAGATCCAGAATCTTCACCTTCGCCAGCGCTTGGCTCATACACCACCCTCCTTTTCGCTAGGGTAAGGAGTGTATGTTACGAAGAAGGAGCAGCAGAATGCAAGGTTTGCCCTTCCCGTTGTTCGTCTCAAGAGAGACGCCCGTCCCGCCGAAGGGTTACGAGGAAGGGGAGGAGAGAATACCTATATCTGTGTCGTCATCAGGGAGCGGTTATGATCGACGAAGCCAAGTTTGCGATAGACGCTATAGGCACCGCTGTTGGCCCGTTCGACTTCAAGATGCAAGGCCCGGACGCCGAGGGCGCGACACATCTCTTCCGCAACACTCAACGCGTGTGTGCCGATTCCCTGTCCACGGGAGGATTCACGGATGTAAATCTCGTCAATAAACGCATCCCGCCCGCCATACGCCAAACTGTATCCCAGTGTAAGGACCATATAACCGATCGCGGTTCCCGCCGCGCAGATCAACCATACACGGCCGAGCGACTCATCACCGACGAGCGTCTCCAATGCTCCATACGCGCGCTGTTCGTCAAACGGCAGGTGATCGAAGGTGTAGTATTCTCGCATGCATCGAATGAGCTGGGCGATATCGACCCGCCCTGCCAGCTGAAACGTTATATCCAGAGAGGCAATTCTGGTCACCAGTTATGCGGGAACAAAGAGGAAAGGCCCGCGCGGCGCGGGTGAGGGAACACACGGAGCAACACTCAGTGCAGAGCCTCTGATGTGGCACGCTCAAGTGCCTCCAGCACCTCTACTACTGTCGTCAACCGCACTCCCCAGCGACGCCACTTGTCCAACGTCGCCGCAGCCCGCTCCTCATTGAGTGCGGCAATGGCATCGAGGGGAACGTGTAAGCGGACCGCCCGATCTTTGAGCCCGGTGATCGCCTGATCGACACACACTTCCGTGACAACACCGTAAACGACCACGTCCTCTTTCCCGCGCAGAAGGGCATCGATGACAGCCGCAGCATTGCGGTTGCCGGCAAACACATCGAAGCGCTGCTTTTCGATATAGACTTCCCCAGGATGCCGCAGCACGAGAGCCAGTTCTGCTTCTGTGTACTCCCGATTTTCTATCCAGAGCGGCTGCCGCGGCAGCGTCGCCTGGACCTTTTGCTGCCCCTCGGTCCCATCCATACAATGTTCCGGGTATTCACCCCCGTTAGCCTGCAGCTCAGGGTCGGTCGGGAAGTGGCGATCCACCGACCCGGCAACCGCAATACCTTTTTGCCTGGCAAACTGGGTCAGGCGCTCGAGTTGGGGCAGGATGCGTTCGGCACCGGGCACATACAGCTTGCCTCCGGGCAGCATGAAGTCACGCTGGGTATCTACATCATAAAACAAAGTCTTTGCAGGCTGCATAGGCTCACCCCTTGATCACGGCCAGTGGTTTCAGCTTGACAACTTTCTTACTAATCCCAGCCAGATCGACCACCTCCACCACATCGGCGACATCCTTGTAGGCATAGGGCATCTCTTCGGCAAACGTCCCCCTGCCGCGATAGCGGGCGATGACCCCTGCCTGCTCCAACTCCGCGTCCAAATCGCGTCCGCGTGCTGCTTTTTTCGCCTGTGCACGACTCATCACCCGTCCGGCACCGTGGCAGGTCGAGCCGAAGGTTTCGCGCATTGCCTTCTCCGTCCCGATCAGCAGGAACGAGTAGCGTCCCATATCGCCCGGGATCAGCACCGGCTGCCCGAGCGCGCGCAATGAAGCCGGAATCGCCGGGTGGCCGGGGCCGAAGGCGCGTGTCGCTCCCTTGCGGTGCACCCATACCTTGCGTTTCACCCCGTCAATTTCGTGGGTCTCGGGCTTGGCGATGTTATGACAGACGTCGTAAATCAGCCGCATGCCGAGCTCGCGCGGGGACAGCTGCAGTGCAGTCACAAACGCTTTCTCGGCGAGGCTCATCATCACTTGTCGATTCACCCAGGCATAATTCGCCGCACAGGCCATCGCGGCCAGGTACCGTTGACCTTCAGGGGACGAGATCGGCGCACAGGCGAGTTGTCGGTCAGGTACCTGAATGCGGTATTTATCCATCGCCTTGCCCATCACTTTCAGCGCATCCTCACACGTCTGGTGCCCTAGGCCGCGCGACCCTGAGTGGATGATGATCGCCACCTGACCAAGCGTGAGCCCTAATGCGGCGGCAATCTCGGGCTGATAAATCTCTTCTACCCGATCGACCTCCAGGAAATGGTTCCCCGACCCTAAGGTGCCGATCTGCGTCAGGCCCCGGCTCAGCGCCTCCTCCGTCAGGGCATCAGGATCGGCGCCGGCCAGACAGCCGTTTTCCTCCGTATGCTCTGCATCTTCGGGACGACCATAGCCGCGTGCGATCGCCCACTGTACCCCCTCGGCGGTGAGTTTTTTCTCCTCCGCCTTGCTGAGCTTGGGAATCGCCCCTTCGGCACCCACCCCACAGGGGATGGTTGCGAACAGCGCGTCTGCCAGGGCAGGCAGTTTATCCTGGATCTCGTGCGCCTGCAGGTTGGTAGCAGCCAGACGCACCCCACAGTTATGCACGACAAAACCGTCAGCCACAAAGTTATGGTCCGGATGGTTGACAGTAATGTCATAGACTCGTTCAACCTCCGGTCGAGGGAGAATTTCTTTGACCCATTCCCACACCAGCCCACTCCCCTCTAGCCCCTCGGTCGCCAAGGTGCGGAACTGCGGGTACGAGAGAAATTCCCTCGGCACTCGGAGCGTCCGTTCGCCCTCGCCATAAACCGTCCGCTCGAGAAACCGTAAGTTCACCGGTCGTCCAGCGTGTCGGGCAGCGATGCGACGCGCGCTCATGCCGAGAACCGCACGCAACCGGAGGATTTCCATCATGAGCGCCCGCCGTTCTTCCCACACCGCCCGCTTATAGGCTTGATACGCCGCTGCCACTGCAGCCTCTGCCTGCCGTTTGCGGTTGTACTCAAATCCGATCCGTGTATAGAGAGCCAAGAGTGAGTCCGGGCGGGAGGAAAAAAGCAACCGCAGGCGGCAGGACACGCCACCCTTCCGCACCACAGTCTCTCGGTGCTCCTCAATGCCCCGAGTCTCTACCCCAAAGTCGCGTGCCAACTCGGCGATGTGCGCGAGGAAGCACCGACCGCTTGCAGCATATCCTTCTTGCTTCCGCACGGTCAGCAAGGGGCGCGAGAAATTCCGGTTCCGCTCGGCATACGCGTCTGGGGTCTGCAACTCGGCGCCGAAATATGAGGCAAGAAAAAGCCGTTTATGCCACAGTGGCGCGTCCAGCAGCCAACGGGGAATGTCGTAATCTTGCGACGCCTTATTGCCTACTGGACAACCGAGCAGAGCCAACAGCACCGCAAAAGCACTAGAGGTGACCCGGCAACAGGCAGTCGTCGAGTTCAACCGGCGGGTGCCGGAGTCGGTCTCGATCCGGTGAGCGCGACGGCGTGTATAAATATTCGAAACTTTGAAGAAAGGGGTCAACTCTCGTCTGATCTCGTCCAGATCCTCGGCTCGACCGAAAAACCACGTTACTCCTTTCCCCGTACCCCTCTCGAAGTATAGCGTCCCGTCGCCCATGACGAACCCGAGGATCTTGATGAGTACGGGCAAAGCCGAAGAGTTACGGCGCAGGGGTAACAGTCCACGGCGGCGTAGCGAGTTGAGGATCTGCGGGATCGCACGACCACCCACTTTGCCTTTTTCCTGCAAGAAGCGGCAAACATCCGCTTCGCTCACCAGGACCTCATCCCCCGGATCTTCGTAAGGCACTCCCTCGAAAGGATCGACGGCGACACGATCTCCAGGCCGGAGTTCTCCCAACGCCCGCATGCCGGTAGGGGTTAGAAACGGATGGTCGCTTGTCGCCACCACACGCCGGCCACTCGTGGTCACGAGGGCTAGAACTGGGTGCGTCGGCCGCTGACAGAGCCCCGCACCGATCTCCGCAGCCTGCGCCTGCACCGTATCGAGACTGTAACAACGTACCGGGTCGTTGAGACGGGCGGTAACAATGTCCTCGATCCGGCGGTAATAGCCGAAGCGGTGCAAGACTTTCGCCCCAGCCGCAAGGCAGTTGATATCGTACCCGACTCCGCCGGGGGAAATGACTCCCTCTTCCGCATCGACCGCCGCTACGCCGCCAATCGGGAACCCATACCCCCAGTGAATATCGGGCATGGCCAAGGAATACCCGACAATGCCAGGCAGATGCGCCACGTTCGCCACCTGTTCTAGGGCGGCGTCGTTCTTGATATCCGCCATCAACTCACGCGTGGCATACACCCGGCCGGGAACGCGCATGCCGCCGTGCTTGGGAATCTCCCACAGGTAGTCGTTGATCTGTCGGATTTCGAGCTGTGCCATAACCACCTCTCACACATCGAAAATCACCCGTGCCCGCCAGCGGCCATCCTCCTGCGTCACCGCGAGCTGATGATAGGTCACCGCCTTGATCTCGGTCTCGAAAGCGTGTCGCTCATAGTCCAGTTTCTCGCCCGCGAGCCGGGCGCGCACATGGGTCGCGTCGATCTCATCGATCGCAATAGACACGGCGATAAAGCCGTCTTGTAAGAACTGATGCAGTAAAGCAGACAGCCAGTCGTGCAGAAGCTCCTCCCATCCGTCGGCCTGCACGACCTGTTCCCGTTCTTCACGGGGCTCGACATCTTCCAAGCTAACCATCAAGGAAAAGAGCGCAAGACCAGCGCGGCGAAAGAGATCGTGCGGTGTATCGGCCTCAACCTCAATCCCCAGGTCAGCCGTATGTTCGATTTCGCGGAACAGCGGCTCAGCCATGCAGGTATTATAGGAGGAAGCTGCGCAGAGAGGAATGAGAGGGCGAGGAGTCGTTACGAGGCGACACCTCGAGGCCAGCGCATGACCTGTGTTCTCATCTGCTCAATATTCGAGCAGGCTCCAGCTCATTACGCCTCCTCCCGCCTGGAAGAGCGGCGTGGGAGGATTGCAGTTTCGCTACAGGGATGAGGAAGCAGGAGGTAGTCCGGCAGTTTCATCATCTTTGCCTGCCATGTCACTCGTTGTCATACTGCACCAGCGAGAACACCGGACACGGGACGAGCCGCTGCCGTCCCCCGAGGAATGTCAGCTCGATAATAAAAGCGGCTTCGACAACCTGGCCTCCTAACTGCTGCACCAAAGAGATCGCTGCTTGTGCGGTGCCACCAGTGGCGAGGAGGTCGTCGACCACCAGCACCCGACTGCCCGGCGCAAAGGCGTCCTGGTGGATCTCTAGCGCATCGGTACCATACTCGAGGGCATATCGGGTCTGCAGGGTAGCAGCCGGAAGTTTGCCCGGTTTACGGACCACGGCAATACCCTGGCCGAGCGCGTAGGCAATCGCCGCACCGATGAGGAACCCTCGCGATTCAATCCCCAACACAATATCGATCCCCCCACGGTAACGGTCGGCCAGCCGGTTCACCGTCTCGCGCCAGGCCGGCCCATGGGCGAGCAGTGGCGTGATGTCGCGAAAGACGATCCCGGGCTTGGGAAAGTCAGGGATGCTGCGAATGAACGCTTTGAGATCGACCATAGGATCCTCCTAAGGCGCATGGGTCTCCCGCACCGTGCGACGATCGGACGGCAGGTAGCGTAATGGGTCTTGCGCGAGATTGTTTTTGCGCACCTCAAAGTGCAGACTCGGTCCTGAGGTGCGTCCGCTTTGTCCGACCTCGGCGATCCGTTGCCCGCGGCGGACGAACTGTCCCTCCTTCACCCAATTCACCCGGTTGTGAGCATAAACGGTCACGTATTGCGCATTATGGCGAATGATCACGACCTTGCCGTAGCCGCGCAATTCGTCGCTAAAGATGACTTCGCCATCGGCCGCAGCCAAAACCGGCGTCCCCACAGGGGCGGCAATATCGATGCCGTCGTGAAAACTGCCGTTGCGGGGGCCGAACCCCGAGGTCACCGTTCCCTCGAGCGGCCAGCCAAACATCCCGCTGCCGCTGCGCGGCCCCTCATCTCGCGGCAGCGCGTAGGACCTGGCGCGCGAGGAGGGAGGAGGAAGCGCCGCGAGTTGGCGAGACGAAGCCGGGGCAGCACTGGAATGGGCAGCACGGCGAGGGATGCGGAGCCGCTGTCCGACCTCTATACGGTCTGGGTCGCGGATATTGTTGAGGCGGGCAATCTCTTGATACGGGACGCCATACCGTTGGCCTATGGCAGAGAGGGTGTCGCCTGGGCGCACCTGATAATATCCACCGTGCCCACAGGCAGAGATGCTACTGCAGACTAAGAGGAAGACGCCCCAGCCGGCTCCCCTTCTGCCCCTGTGTCCCACTGCTCCTCCTCTGCCCAACCCCACACACCGCGACTCTCAGAAGCAAACTGTAGCAGTTCTTGGCAGAAGGGTGAAGGTTTCGTCACGTCAAGCGATGCTGTTGACGATCTGCACGCGCGCTATTCCGC
This sequence comes from Candidatus Binatia bacterium, assembly GCA_025057295.1. Taxonomy (GTDB): domain Bacteria; phylum Desulfobacterota; class Binatia; order Bin18; family Bin18; genus JANWXO01. The sequence goes on from JANWXO010000062.1 coordinate 8,215, forward strand.
ACCCCCGTTCTTCAGTAAGGCGCGCACCCGTTGTAAATCTTCGTCTCCCTCCGCAAACCGATCTTCTAAGATCCCCTGGCGCGAAGCCAACTCTTCGACTTGGTGCTCGAGTCTTTCCACATGTTCGAGTAACGTTGACAACGCCCGAAACAGGGGGTCAGGCAGATTGGCATGGTCCAGATCGATAATCGGCTTGCCCGACTCAGAGTGCCGGCCCCCACCCCGCACAACCTTGCCCGGTACCCCCACGACGGTTGCATGGGGCGGGACGGAGTTGACCACGACTGAACCAGCCCCGATGCGGCTGTGTCGTCCGATCGTAATTGGCCCTAACACCGTTGCGTTGGCACCGATCAGCACCCAGTCTTCGACCGTGGGATGGCGTTTGCCTTTCTCCCGACTGGTTCCAGCGAGAGAAACGCCCTGATACAAGGTTACATCGTCGCCAATCTCCGCCGTCTCTCCAATCACGACCCCCATGCCGTGATCGATAAACAGCCGACGGCCAATACGGGCCCCTGGATGGATCTCAATCCCGGTCAAGAAGCGGGACAGATGACTAACAATGCGCGCGAGCGTCTTCAAGCGGTGACACCACAGCCAGTGCGCCAGACGATGGAACTGGATCGCGTGGAAGCCAGGGTAGGCAAAGATGATCTCCCACGTTGAACGGACCGCAGGGTCACGCTCGAACACCACCTGAATGTCTTCTCTGATGCGTTCGCAGAACATAGCACAGCTCACCGCTGTCAACGGTTAGCACTCGGCGTACACCTCCATTGGGTATTGCGGTGCGCGTTGCGTTCCCGCTTTAGATCCCTCTTCTCTCGCACTCCTACCCTCGCTTTCCTGCCCGCTGCGTGCCGACGGTTGACCGCTTTTTGTCTTTGTACAACTTGTATTCAATACTGTCGACGAGGGCCTGCCAGCTTGCCTCGATCACGTTAGGGGAAACCCCCACGGTGCCCCACCGGTCGTGTTCATCGCCCGACTCGATCAACACCCGCACGGTTGCCGCCGTCCCAGCATCCCCCCCGAGAACGCGGACCTTATAGTCGTGCAACTGCATCCGTTCTAACTGAGGATAGAACTTGGTGAGCGCTTTGCGTAAAGCACGGTCCAAGGCATTGACCGGTCCATTGCCCTGCGCCGCCGTGTGTTCAACCGTCCCATCGGGCCCTTCTACCATGATCGTCGCTTCAGAGAGAGGGGGCTCGTCTTCCGTGCGTTTTTCGTCGATCACACGAAAGCCGATGAGGCGGAAGTGGCGCACCTTGCCATTCAGTGCCTTCTGCATGAGCAGCTCGAAGGAGGCCTCAGCTGCTTCATACTGAAACCCGGCGTTCTCCAGCCGTTTGACCTCTTCGAGAATCGTTTTTACCGCCGGATCCGTGCTGTCAAGGTCAAGGCCAAACTCCTTCGCCTTATACAGCACGTTGCTACGGCCAGAGAGATCAGAAACCAAAACGCGCTGATGGTTACCGACCAACTCGGGATCGATGTGTTCGTAGGTCTCCCGGTTTTTCTGGATCGCCGCAACGTGTAAGCCCCCCTTGTGGGCAAAGGCGCTCACTCCGACGTACGGCTGCCGCTTGCTGGGTTCGATATTGGCGAGTTCGTACACGAACCGTGAGACCTCGGATAACATGCGGAGCTGGGCAGCACTGACGCAGTGGTAGCCCAGCTTGAGCTGCAGGTTGGGAATCACCGAGCAGAGGTTGGCATTGCCACAGCGTTCGCCAAAGCCGTTGATCGTCCCCTGGACTTGCACCGCTCCACCCTCGACCCCGGCGAGGGTGTTGGCCACGGCCAGTTCGCAATCGTTGTGGCAATGGATACCGAGGGGGACCGACACAGCCCGGGCTGCTGCACGGGTCGCGGCAAGCACTTCGTGCGGCATACTGCCACCGCGGGTATCGCAGAGGACGATGACATCGGCACCCGCTTGCGCTGCTGCAGTGAGACACTCCAGAGCGTAGTCCGGGTTGGCGCGGTAGCCGTCAAAGAAGTGTTCGGCATCGAAGAACACGTGCTCCACCCGCTTTTTCAGGTAGGCGATCGAATCGCCGATCACCTCGACGTTGGCCTTCTTGGAAATGCGGAGATCGTCGCGCACGTGCAGATCCCATGTCTTCCCCACAATAGTGACCACCGGCGTGTCGGCCTTGAGGAGGAGACGCATGTTGAGGTCATCGGCCGCGGCGATGTTCGCGCGGCGGGTCGACCCAAAAGCGGCGATACGCGCATGGCGCAACCGCAGCTTCTTGACCGCGCGAAAGAACTCTTCATCCCGAGGGTTCGAACCCGGCCACCCACCTTCAATATAGGTGATACCGAGTTCGTCGAGCTTTTCGGCCACGCGCAACTTGTCTTCTAAGGTGAAAGAAACGTCCTCAGCCTGACACCCATCCCGCAGCGTCGTATCGTAGAGCGCAATCCGTTTCATCGCGACCTCGCACCTGCCTTATCCTGTCTGTCCAAGAAACGCGTCATGGAGGACACGCACCGCCAATTCAGTATACTTGGCGTCGATCACGACCGAGATCTTGATTTCCGACGTCGAAATCATTTGGATATTGATGCCCTCCTTTGCCAGTGCCTGGAACATCCGTGCCGCAACCCCCGCATGACTGCGCATCCCCAATCCGACAATCGACACCTTGGCCACGTCGGTTGCAAAAGTGACTCCCCGAGCGCCAAGCTCCGGCATGATCGCCTGGACGCGCGCGAGCGCCCGTTGGGCGTCACCTTTGGGCACAGTAAAGGTGAGATCGGTCGAGCCGTCTTCACTCGCGTTCTGGATGATCATATCGACGACGATATTATCTTCAGCGATGGGGGTAAAGAGCTTGGCAGCGAGCCCAGGCCGGTCCGGCACCCGTTGGATGGTAATCTTCGCTTGATCCAAGTCCGAAGTCACACCCGAGACAACGACATCTTCCATACTAGGGTCCTCTTGTACGAGCCAGGTTCCTTCGTCGTGACAAAAGCTCGAGCGCACGTGCACGGGAACCTGGTAACGTTTGGCAAACTCCACCGAACGGATCTGCAGCACCTTGGCGCCCAAACTGGCCAGCTCGAGCATCTCGTCGTAGGAGATGCGCTGCAGTTTGCGTGCCTGCGGACAAATACGCGGGTCAGCACTGTAGACGCCGTCTACGTCGGTATAAATCTCACAGACATCGGCTTTGATTGCCGCCGCGATCGCCACTGCAGTCGTATCCGAGCCGCCGCGACCCAAGGTGGTAATGTTATCTTCGGCATCTACTCCCTGAAAGCCAGCGATCACCACGATATGACCTTTCTGCAGAGCGGACAAGAGGCGCTCGGTCTCGATATGCTTGATCCGCGCACGCCCAAAGGCGCTGTCCGTCGCGATCTGCACCTGGTGCCCAAGGAGCGAAAACGCTGGATACCCCATATATTTGAGGGCCATCGCCAGCAGCGCCACGGACACCTGCTCACCGGTAGAAACAAGCACATCGCACTCGCGCTCGTCTGGGTGCGGGGAGATCTGCTTGGCGAGGGCGAGTAAGCGGTTCGTCTCTCCACTCATTGCAGAGACGACCACGGCCACCTGATGACCAGCATCGCGTGTTGCTGCGACGCGTTTGGCTACCTCTTTGATCCGCTCAATTGACCCCACCGAGGTGCCGCCGTACTTCTGTACCACTACCATACCGTCAGTTCTGTCTCCTCGTTGCGCTCTTCACTCCGGGCCATCCCTCTCCTTATCAGGGCGGGAAGCTCGCACGTCTCCGTCTATTCGTCCTGCCACGACCCCTCCGTCCCCAGGGCTTCCACCACACGCGCATACGCTACCCCGCGGGCCGAGAGGGTCAGTTCCCGCGCCTCTGGCCCCAGGAAGGAGAACGTAATCAGCAAATACTCACTCACCGTGCCGGGCGGCAGGAAGCGAAACCATTCGATGACCGACACGCCCCGGCCACCGAAGTACTCCTCTAAGCCCAGCTCCGTGATCTCTCCCCCCTCAAGGCGGTAGAGATCGATGTGGTAGAGTGGCATCCTTCCCCTATAGTGTTCTGCGACCAGAGTAAAGGTCGGGCTGGTAATTTCTCTCTCGTCGAGACCGAAGCCAGCGGCGAGCCCTTGCACAAAACAGGTTTTGCCCGCACCGAGCTCACCTTCCAGCCCGATGACGGCTCCAGGGAACAGGAGCGGTGCGAGCCGACGCCCCCACGCCTTGGTCTCCTCGGGAGAACGGGAACGGAGCTTACGGATCATCTTCTGCCCCGTGCTCCCCGAGGGCAGCGTGTCGCAGCGCCCGTAACCCCTGGGGAAGGCGTTCAATGACATCACGCGCCAAGATGCCGGCCTCCCCCTTTTCCTGCGCCGCGAGGTCTCCCGCATAGCCGTGCAGGAATACTCCCAGCATACAGGCTTCATGCGGGGCATAGCCCTGGGCAAGCAAGCCGCCAAGGATACCGGTGAGCACGTCACCCATGCCACCGCTCGCCATACCCGGGTTCCCCGTGGGGTTGACCCAACACCGCCCATCGGGAGCAGCGATCACGGTGTGGGCGCCTTTCAGAACGAGATAACAGCCGTATTGGGTGGCAAAATCGCGCGCCGTCCCGAGACGGTCGGCTTGAATCGCCGCGGTCGGCTTCCCCGTGAGCCGCGCCATCTCTCCAGGGTGTGGCGTGAGCACCACAGGAACGGTGGCCTGACGTAACACACTCGGGTCTGTGGCGAGACAATTGAGCCCATCGGCATCGATGACGAGAGGGAGTCGACTGTTGGCGAGCAACCAGCGGGTCAAGCCGATGGTGTCGACCGAGACCCCCACCCCTGGCCCAAAAGCAATGGCCGTCTTGCCCTGCAGCGCCTGAGCCACTGCTGCCTCATCAAGGTCGAAACTTCCGTCCGGCCGTTCCGGCATCGGGATCGTCATCGCTTCGATCCAGGCGGAGGAAAAGATGGCATTCAACGAGGCCGGGCCAGCAAGAGTGACCAATCCGGTGCCAACGCGGAGCCCCGCCCCGCCACACATCAGCGCAGCCCCGCTCTTTCCACGTGCCCCAGCCATGACGAGCAGGTGGCCGAAATCTCCTTTATGGGCAGCGCGCGGGCGCGCGTGCACCAGCGCACCTACCTCCTCTGCGGTCAACAACTCGGTGTGGGGTTGTACCGTCGCGACCGCCTCGGGGGCAATGCCAATATCTGCAACCACGAGTGCACCGGTATACAGCGCACCACTATCTGTCACCTGCCCCAGTTTGGGGTACCCGAACGTGACCGTCAGATCGGCCTGAATGGCGGTGCCCAACGGTTCGCCACGATCCGTATCCAAGCCTGAGGGAATATCGACAGCGACCACCGGAACCCCGCTCGCGTTGATGAGGTCAATCAGTGCAGCGAGCAGGCCCTGCACCGGCGCATTCAACCCGGTCCCGAGCAGCGCGTCGACGACGAGACCACAGTGCGACAGCTTCTCCTGCACGAGATCGAGCTGCGGGGAGTCGGTCACCTCGCTGACTTTGCCCCGCATGCGCACGAAGGCGGTGAGGTTGCGCAACGCGTCTCCTCTGACCTCTTCCTTTCTGGCCGCCAAGATCACTTCACACTTGATCCCTCTTTTCTTCAGGAGGCGCGCGATGACGAAGCCGTCGCCGCCGTTATTGCCTTTACCGGCGACGACCAAGACTGGCGTGGTCTGGACGTGGGGAAAGGCAGCCACGATCGCTTCTGCAGCGCACGTGCCAGCTCGTTCCATCAAGACGTGGCTCGGGGTGCCATACTGCTCGATCGTGAGCCGATCGAGCTCACGCATTTCTTTCGCACTCACGAGATACATACGCTTCTACACGTCAGCAGCCACAGCCGTTTACTCTTCACCTCCCTCAACGCCTAAGTGGCGGCGAATCACCTCTGCAACCGCTTCCCCATAGTGGCGCACGACCTTTTCGTCCTCGCCTTCCACCATAACGCGCACGACCGGCTCCGTGCCGGAGTAGCGGACCAACAACCGGCCGGTTTCCCCCAGGGCATGAGTGACGTGTCGCATCACTGCTGCCACTGGCTCGAGGGTCGCAAGATCGCGCCGCTCGCGTACTTTTACATTGATCAGCACTTGCGGATAGTGTTGCACGATCTTCTTCAATTCCGAGAGGGGTCGTTGTCGCCGCAGCATGATCCCGAGCAGCATGAGGAACGTGACCAGTCCATCGCCCGTCGTATTGAC
>JANWXO010000063.1 GCA_025057295.1 Candidatus Binatia bacterium
TCCGGCTCCTGCAACAGACGGTCGATCGCAGCGAGGAAGAGCCCGCCGCGATGGCCGTCGCTCGCCCGGTGATCGGCCGCCAAGGTCGCCGTGATAACCGGTTTTGCCCCGATCATCCCATTGGCTGCCCAGGGCTGCTCGATGATCTTGCCGAAACCGACCAGCGCGACCTGCGGCGGATAGATCACCCCAAAGACCGTTTCCACTCCTTGCTCACCTAAACTCGTCACGGTGATGGTGGCGTCAGCGATTTCGGAGCTCCGCAGCACGCCGGCACGCACCCGTTTCACCAGGTCGCGCAGGTTCTGCATCACCTCGTCCAGACTTTTCTTGTCGAGATCGTGGATCGCCGGGGCGATGAGTCCGCCCTGACGCAGCGAGATCGCTACGCCAACGTGGACCGCGGTACTGGGTTTGAAGGCTCCATCTTGCCAGAAACCGTTCATCTCCGGCACCTGGTGCACGGCGACCGCTACCGCCTTGAGCAGCAGGGCAGAATACAGCAGCCGCTCGGTCACCGGACGCTTCAGGTTTTCTGCCTGCAGCCAGGCGAGGGCACGACTCATGTCGATGCGGGTGCCGAGGTAGTAATGGGGAATCTCGCGCTTTGCGCGTGTCATAGCTGCGGCGATGGCTCTGCGCATCGCGACCTGGCGTTCCGTCGGGGGGACTGCGAGGCGAGCTGCGGGCACCTCTGTGGGTTCTGCCAGCGGGGGAGGCGACGGTGCGGACGGTGGCGCTGGTGGCGGGGCGGCAGCGGCTCGCTCGACGTCGGCCTTGGTAATCGCCCCGCCCGGACCTGTTCCGGTCACCTTCGTGAGATCGACTCCCAATTCTATAGCTGTCCGCATCGCCAGTGGCGACACACGCAACCGCCCAGCCGGTCTCGACGGCGCAGGTTCAACTCGCTGCGGCGGAGGCGAGGGAGGCGCGACCGAGGGTGGTGGAACTGGCGGTGAGACAGCTGCTCTGCGGGGGACTTCCACCGCAGGCGGTGGGGTGACCTCTTCACCTTCAGTGCGGATAATCGCCAGTACGGTGCCCACGGGCACTTTTTCGCCCTCTTGCACGAGCAAGGTCTGGATCACACCGCTTTCAAACACCTCGATCTCGATGGCGGCTTTTTCCGTGTCGACCACGGCGATGATGTCTCCCCGCTTCACCACGTCGCCGGGTTTCACCAGCCACTGGATGAGGGTGCCGGCTTCCATGTCGGCCCCTAACGACGGCATGCGGAACTCAGCCATGGGCTCCCATCATCTCCCGCACGGTTGCGACGATCGTCCCGACCTGCGGCAGGGCCGCTTCCTCCAAGTGCCTGGCATAGGGGATAGGCACCTCAGCGCTGCACACCCGCGCCACCGGCGCGTCGAGCTCATAAAAGGCCCCTTCCATAATACGCGCGCTGATCTCGGCCGAGAGACTGCCGCTGCGCCATCCTTCATCGATAATGACTGCCCGATGAGTCCGGGTCACCGATGCGAGAATGGTCTCGGTGTCGAGCGGGCGCAGGGTGCGCAGATCGACCACTTCCGCCTGGATCCCGAGCGCGGCGAGCTCTTCCGCTGCCTGCAGCGCCTTTCCCAACGACCCTCCGTAGGTAATCAGGCTCACATCCGTGCCGGGTCGGCGCACCGCTGCTCTGTCGATATCGACCGCCCCCGCATCGGCCGGCAGCTCGCCTTCCATATTGTACAACCCGCCGTGTTCGAAGATCAGCACCGGATCTGGATCCTGCAGCGCCGTCCACAGCATGCCGCGCGCGTCCTCCAGCGTCGCCGGGGTCAACACCTTGATGCCAGGGATATGGGCATACCACCCTTCCAGACTGTGGGAATGCTGGGCGGCCAGTTGGCGACCGGCTCCGGTGGTCATGCGGATGACGAGCGGAATGTTGAACTGGCCGCCAGACATATGCAGGATCGTGGCCGCGTTGTTGACGATTTGGTCGAGGGCCAGCAGGCTGAAATTGACCGTCATGATCTCCACGATCGGCCGCATGCCACCGAGCGCGGCGCCGATCCCCGCGCCCACGAAAGCTGACTCCGACAGCGGGGTATCACGGATACGTTCTGGTCCAAACTCCTCCAGCAACCCCTTGCTGACGGCGAAACAGCCGCCGTAACGACCGACGTCTTCCCCCATGAGGAACACGCGCGGATCCCGCTGTAACGCTTCGCGTATCGCTTGTCGGATCGCCTCCCGGTACGTGAGGCGAACCGTTTTCCGCTCCGCGGTCATGCCGGCTTCCTCTCCGAGTAGACAAATTTGGTGAGATCCTCGACCGGTTCCCAGGTCCCGGCCTCGGCAAACTCGACAGCATGGGCAATTTCCGCCGCGATCTCCTCTTCCAGGCGCTGCACGTCGTCGTCCGTCAGCAGTCCTTGGGAGCGCAGGCGGGCCTGGAAGGTCGTGATCGGATCGCGCGTTTTCCACTCTTCGATCTCTTGCTTGTCACGGTAGAGCTGCGGATCGAACATGGAGTGGGCCCGAAACCGATAGGTGCGGAACTCCAAAAAATAGGGGCCGCCGCCCGCTCGCACGGCCAGTGCCGCACGTTGGGTGGCTTCTTCACAGGCCACCACATCCATACCGTCGACCGGCCAGGCCGGTATCTCATAGCTGGCCGCTTTGAGACAGAGATCGGTCTGAGACTCGGAACGCTGCAAGGCGGTCCCCATGGCGTAGAGGTTGTTCTCGCAACAGAACAGCACCGGCAGGCGCCACAGGGCGGCGAGGTTCATACACTCGTGGAACTCCCCTTCGGCAACCGCACCCTCGCCGAAGAAACAGGCGGTGACATGGGGACGTCCTTGCATCTTATCGGCCAGCGCCAGTCCGACCGCCAGCGGCAACCCACCCCCGACAATGGCGTTGCCCCCATAAAAGCGCGTGGCGGCATCGAAGAGGTGCATCGAGCCGCCCCGCCCGCGGCTGCACCCCTCTTGCTTGCCGTACATCTCGGCCATGATAGAGGCGGCAGAGATGCCGCGGGCCAGCGCATGGCCGTGTTCGCGATAGGTGGCCACGATCGCATCCTGGGCATCCAAGGCCTGCATGGCCCCCACGGCCACCGCTTCTTGTCCGATGTAGAGGTGGAGAAAACCCCGGATTTTGGTCGCGCTGTACAGCTCCGCGCATTTCTCCTCGAAACGGCGGATGCGCAACATCTCGCGGAGCAAGAATACCGCGTGGTGCCGTTCCAGGGGAGGCGGTTGCAGATCTGGGTGCAGAGTCATGCGTCACTCTCCAAGGTGGAGGTGTCACCTTCCGGCAAGCCCAGCTCGCGCGCCTTCAGCAACCGGCGCATGATCTTGCCGCTGCGCGTTTTGGGCACGGTGACGACAAAGTCGATCTCCTTCGGTGCGACGACCGCGCCGAGCCGTGTACGGGCGAACCCGAGCAGCTCGCGGCGAAGCGCGTCGCTCGGCTCATAGCGAGGTTTGAGGGTGACAAACGCCTTGACAATCTCGCCTGCCACCGGGTCGGGTTTGCCGATCACCCCTACCTCGGCGACCGCGGGGTGTTCCATCAGTGCACTCTCGACCTCGAAGGGACCGATGAGATGCCCGGATGACTTGATCACATCGTCCGCCCGTCCGACGAACCAGAAGTAGCCATCGGCATCGCGCCTCGCCAGATCGCCGGTAAGATACCACCCACCCGCGAAACACTTGCGGTACCGTTCCTCGTCGTGCAGGTAGCCGCGAAACATCGAGGGCCAGCCGGGCCGCAACGCCAGCTCCCCCTCCACACCTGGCTCCTCGATCTCTTCCACCGTGCCATCTTTCCCTCGACGAACAATGCCGGCGGTGATCCCCGGGAGAGGACGCCCCATCGACCCCGGACGAATGTCCATGGCGGCATAGTTGGCGATCATGATGCCGCCGGTCTCCGTTTGCCACCAGTTGTCGTGGATCGGCAGCCCGAAGGCCTCTTGCCCCCACACCACCGCCTCGGGGTTGAGCGGCTCGCCTACACTGGCGATGAAGCGTAGGTGGCGCAGATCGTACTTGCGCACCACCTCCGTCCCCACCTTCATCAGCATGCGCACGGCGGTCGGTGCGGTGTACCACACAGTGACGTGCTGCTCCTGCAGCAGCCCGTACCAGCGCTCGGCGTCGAAGTCAGCCTCGTCGACGATGCTGGTGATCCCGTGCGTCAGAGGCGCGATGATGCCGTAGGAGGTGCCGGTTACCCACCCCGGATCCGCGGTACACCAAAAAACGTCGTGCGGATGGAAATCGAGGGCGAAAAAGCCTGTCACATAATGGGCCAGCACGGCTTGGTGCACGTGCATCGCACCCTTTGGGGTCCCGGTGGTCCCGCTGGTGAAGTGCAACAAGGCAAAATCCTCAGGATCGGTGGGACCGATGGTAAAGGCGTCCGACGCCTCTGCCATCAAGCGGTGGAAATCGTGGGTGTCAGGAATAGCCGTGGTCTCCTCCGGGGGACCGACGAGCAGAACGTGTTCGAGCGCGGGAAGCAGAGGACGCAGATCTGCTACCTTGCGTTTGTACAGCGCAGGGGTTGTCACCAGGACTCTCCCATCCCCGATCTTGAGGCGCTGCCGGATCGGCTCAGGACCGAAGGCAGAAAAGAGGGGGCAGAAGACGCTCCGGTTTTTCAACGCGCCGAGGGCGCTGATGTAGAGTTCCGGGATGCGACCCGAGAGCAGGAAGACGCGGTCGCCTTTGCCGACCCCGAGACGTTGGAGCACATTGGCGAAGCGATTGGTGAGCGCAGCGAGCATACCATAGGTCAAATCGCGTACCTCGCCTCGTTTTCCCAGCCAGCGTAACGCCAGGTGGTCGCGACGCGGTCCGGCAGCGTGACGGTCAACCGCCTCGTAGGCGATATTGAGCCCCTGGCCACCAGGAAGACCGGTGAGACTCTGCCGCGCCGCTTCCCAAGAAAAGGTGGCGCAGGTGTGTGCATAGTCCCGCAAGTTGGGAACAACAGCCCAGCCGTGCCGCGGTTTCTCGATGGTCTGCCATGCCATGCGTCTCTCCTCCGGGGTGCCACTCTTTAGAGCTCACCGAAAGCGCCTGGAGAGCAATTCGCGGGCCACAAGAGAACGCGCAGAAAGTACACCAGCAAATCCGCAGATTCGCACGTGTGGGAAAAAACACCCTCGCCTTTTTGCAAGTTTGCAAACCGTGAAATCCCGTGACACGGGGAGTGTTCGTGCAGGTCCGTATATTCCAAGCAGGAACATATGCGGAGGGTGTCCTTTCCATGAGTTGCATCGCAACCGAGTCCAGACTGGGAAATCAATCCTGCCTCCATAGGCACCCGCGTTGCTCGTCGGGCGCTCTGGATAACCGGCGTGGCCTTGCCGAGTGATTCAGCCCCTGGCATCACAACTGTCCCTACCTTTTGCTCAATGGCCCTCATTCCTACAGCCGCTGCTTCACCTGGAAAGACCTCTCACTTATCCATCCCCAGGAGCATGTATTCCTTTGATGATAGCCCTGTCTCTTCGGCGCACCTATTCCGTGTGCCGCTGCAGGATAGTCAAGCCCTTTGGTTTCGCAATATCGATACTCAGAGAGAATCGCCTTCCCCTCTCACCGGCACGGCAACATCGTATGTGGTCCCACATCGCCTCAACCGCCATATTGAGCGCGAGCCTCGGGTGAGCATCATTGTGTCGAAGGACACGCCCCATATGCCGATGCTGTCAACCGAGTCGCACGCGTCGTCCTTCGGGTTAAGCCCGGGGAGCTGCGGGCGTGGGACTTCGCTGACGAACAAGACATGACAGGAGCGAAGCTACCGAAGGAAATCTGAGGGGGATTGAGGCGTTGTCCCCTCCGCATCCCCGAACAGGTGTTCGCTTCTGTGAGTCGGCATCGCGCCGAGTCCGTGCTATACTCCTGACCGGCCTGCTGTGGAGCTTGGAATGTCTGAGCTGGATGTCGCCAAGGAACAGATCGCTTATCTAAAATTTTGGCTCGGCGTAATGGTGGTCACGGACATCAGTTTGTTCGGGTGGCTAATCTCCAACGCCAACAATACGAGCCTTCGTCTACTCGTTAGCGGGTGTCTTGCGGTCATCGCCATCACGGTAGGCATCGTACTCCTGCATCGTCGGATCGAGCGACAAATCCAAGAGTTGCGAGGGTTGTGGCTATGGAAACGGTCATCGCTGTCCTCCTCGTTGTTGTGTCACTCGTGTTCCTTGGCGTAGCCTTGGATGCCACCCGACATCCAAAGTAAGTCGGGCATGCCGTCTAACACGCGGCTGGAGCGGACCGGAGTGAAGAGGGCGACTCCATACCAGAGGTTGGGGGCTGGCCGCTCAGCCGCAAGGCGTTCGGCGAAAGCGACATGGGGGTACTCACCATGAGCCTGCCCAGCTTTGTGAGCATGCCAGACGTCAAGGCCAAGCTGAAGCCGATCCGCCCCAAGCTGCCACGCAAACTGCACACGCCCCTCAAGGTGGCGCCGCGCAGGAAGCGGTACACGTTGGTGGGCACGGCTTTCGATTATCTTTTGCGGTTCGAACTTCAGCGTCGTGCGCCCCATGCCATCTCAGAAGCCTGGGCCGCCGAGTACGCCCCTGAGATTATCTAGCGGGGGACCGGTTCAGCGTCGATGGCATGGATCTCATGGCGGATGCTGCTCCAGATCAGTACATGCCTCCCGAGGAAGCCGCAAAGCGAACGCGCGCCTTGCTGGGAAATGCCAGGACTGCCGTGGCTGCGTATTTGAAAATGAAGGTACCGACAGCCACTCTGCAGGCCGCTCCAGATTGCCGGGGAAAGTACGCCAGCAAATCCGCAGATTCGCACGTATGGGAAAAAACACCTTCGCCTTTTTGCAAGTTTGCAAACCTTTTCCCTCCCCTGAGCCGACAGATGCGGATATTTCTCCGACAGCAACCTGAGATTGCGAAGCTTCTCTCTGGCATCAGCATTGCAATCGACACGGATCAACTCCCCGTCTCGGAGGAACTATGCGGGTTCCTATTCTCTTGCTGAGCAACCCCAACGGCAGCTTTTGGTTAACCGATGAACAGACAGTGAGCGAGGCCGGACGCCCGGTTCTCATCGACGCCACCGGTCACATCTACCGTCCCTGCGATGTCTTGGAACCGATCCTGGTGAAAGAGGGTACGTGCAGCCAGGCGTTTTACGAGGCGGCCTACAATGCAGGGTATCAGGTAGTCTGGCTGGAAGAAGAGATCATCTCCTGAGGAGGAACCCGTGATGGACAAGAGCTATCCCGAATACTACCACCAACTCCAGAGCTTACTGGCCAAGCTCGGCGGCGAATTGCCAGGTCCCCTGGCTGGCTTCGGCCAGCTCCACCGCCAGGCGGTGGCAGAGGGGGCGTTGAGCACCAAGGTCAAAGAACTGATCGCCCTGGGCATCGGTATTGCTGCCCGCTGCGAGGGCTGTATCGCCTACCATGTCCACGACGCGCTGCGGGCAGGCGCCACGCGCAAGGAGATTCTCGAGACGATCGGGGTGGCGATTCTGATGGGAGGAGGACCGGCGGCAGTGTACGGAGCCGAGGCCTTGGCCGCGCTCAACCAATTCGAAGCTTCGCGGGAACGCTGATCCAGGAGGAGGAACCGCGATGAAGACCGACACCCAACTCCAACACGATATCGTCCAGGAACTGCAGTGGGAGCCGAGTGTCAATGCGAACCACATTCATGTCGCGGTGAAAGACGGGGTCGTGACTCTCACCGGGTATGTCTCCAGTCTGACGGAAAAGTGGACTGTGGAGCACGTGGTCAAGAGCGTGGCTGGGGTCAGAGCCGTCGCAGACGAGCTCGAGGTCCGCCTGCCAGCAACCAGCGAACGCACGGACAGCGATATCGCGCAAGCCGCGGTCAACGCCCTGGAATGGCATACTTCCGTGCCGCACGATCGCATTACGGTCACCGTGCGCGACGGCTGGGTGACTCTCGAGGGGTCTGTGGACTGGCCCTATCAGAAGACGGCGGCGGAAGAGACCGTGCGCCAGTTGACAGGCGTGAAAGGGATCACCAACGCCATCAGAGTGCAGCCGGTAGTGACGGCAGCGGAAATTTCCGCCAAGATCGCCGAGGCCTTTCAGCGCAACGCAGTACTGGAAGCGCAGAAGATTTGGGTCGAGACCGCAGGAACGACGGTTATCCTGCGCGGCACCGTGCACTCCTGGCTGGAACGGGCAGAAGCGGAACGTGTCGCTCTCGCCGCGCCTGGTGTGACCGCGGTAGAGAACCACATCAGCGTGACACCCTAGTGGAAAAGGGCGGTGGGCCACGCCCCTGCCCTCCCCACAGTGACCTCATCCCGCTGTCTCGTCCCCCTGCTCAGCCCCCTCAGGTGCCGCACACACGTAGGTCGGCACCCACCCGCCGGGCGGGGTCAAGTCTAGACGATCGGGCCGACGAGAGGCGCGTCCCGACACAAGGAAGCGTTCCCCGCGGTACGCCCATACCCGCAGGTCGGTCCACAACACAACGTCTTCCGGCACTTCGGCACCTCGCAGGACCGGTTTCGGCACTTTCTTCTGGGCGACATACCCGTCCCCGCGACCGAGCAGGCGGCGTAAGCGCGTTCTGCCGACCTCGGCACCGGTCAACACTCCACGACCGGCAAAGCCGTGCAGGGGTTTAAAGAAAAACTCTTCCTTGCTCCGTGCGAGCTCTTCAACGTTCTCTTCCTGTAAGCGGTACGTTGCGGGGACGTGTGCGCTCAGTACCGCCCGTTCCTCAGGCGTAATGCCCAAGGCGGCATCATCGTCGGGCACAGAGAGAAACGCGAGCAGCCGCTTATCACTGCGAGTGGCATAGGTGAAAGGGTTCGGGGCGACATAGACCTTCCCCTCCTGATAGGCTCTCCGTAACGCGGCACACTCCTCCCCCTGCCAGAAGAAATCGGTCGAACGGTTGACGATGAAAGCAACTGCCTGTCCATCCCAGAGCAGCTCTTTCTCTACCCACCGCAGCTGCGCCGGCACGCCAACGGCGGCCTGCCACCCCTGTGCACGCAAGAGGTCACGGAGGAGAAACAGCTCCCGGCGAAACTTGCCCTGCCGCAGCGACTCGGCATCATCGAGGATGAGAAAGAGACCGTCGGGCAGTGTACCGAAGAAGGCTACCGCCTCACGCCGGATCATGTCGACCACGTGCGCGGTAAACGCTTCCACCGTTGGCGGAGGGTCTACAGTGCCACACGCTCCCAGGTTGGCAAGGTCATAAAAGAGGCGGTTGATCAGACCGGCAAAGAGGAAGCCGGAGCCGTTATCGTTACACTCGATCAACTGCCAGCCTTGCTCGGGCGACAGATGAAAATCCCACGCGCTGAAGAAACACACTTCCGGACGCGGTAACCGGCTGATAGGCGGAGCGTCAGCAGTCACCCGCTGTTGCCAGGAGGGACGGGTGGTCACCCGATCGAAGAGGCGGAGAAAGGCATCGATCTCGGACAGCGTCCTTCGTGAGATGCACTGGGGGACAGGAACGACAGAAAAGTGCTGCGGAACCTCTGGCATGCCCGCCGCGGTGAGCGCAGCGAAGAACTGCTCTCGCGAGACTGCGATGGATACGCGCACCCCCACCTCTGACCCTGTTTCTGCTCACCTCTTTGCAAGATCCATACCGCCGAGGCATCGCGGCATCAGCGGGCTCGAGCCCTGGGACGCTGGATATCGCTAGGCAGCCTCGACCTGGGCAAAGTCGAGCTCAACCGGGGTGGGACGACCAAACACACTGACCGCGACCCGCACGCGGGCACGTTCGGGTCTGATCGCCTCTACCGTCCCGGTAAAATCGCGCAGCGGACCTGCGACAATCTTGACCTTCTCGCCGACGGTAAAGAGCCGGCGCGGCCGAGGAACTGCCATTCCCTTTTCTACCTGCTCGAGGATCTCTGCGACCTTCTCTGCAGGGATCGGAGTCGGCGCTGTGCCGGACTCACCAACAAAGCCGATGACCTTGGGCACAGAATGCACCAGATGCCAGGTGTCGTCGTTGAAGACCATCTCGACCAGGAGATACCCAGGGAACAGCCGCCGTTCGACGATGTGCTTTTTGCCCCGGACGAATTCGATCACTTTCTCAGTGGGGATCACGATCGCTCCAAATGCGTCTTGCTGTCCGCACTCCCGGATTTTCTGTTGCAGTGCAACCTGCACGCGCTGTTCACAGCCGATATAGGTACGAATGGCGTACCACTGCTTTTGCATTGCTGACTCCTTCTGTGGTGGGATTTCCCCCTTGGCGTCTCTTCCCGCAGGCAAGCTAATCGCTGGAGCGCTTGCTGCTCTCGCTGACACCGAGAAACGGGGAGAGAAAGAGAAAAGAGGCAGGAAAGGGGGAGAGATCTACTCTCTTAGACGGGCCGCGGCGAACAAAATTCACCCTCGGGTTTTCCTGGCGCAGAGGAAAGTCCTGGGATGCAGACCATCCGCCTACCAGTAGAAATAGAGCTGGGTTTGTCGCGCCGTCCTCACCCGCGCCGCCTGCCGCTGGGTGATACCCGAGGTGGTCGCTACGACCGTGTACGTACCGGGAGGGAGCTGGACCAAAAACCACGGACCCTGCGACACGGCCTCGAGGATGGTGTTGCCGGCTGCATCGGCGATCACGACCTGCACATCGCTCAGATAATGCCCGGTCCGGTCGGCGAAGCTGAGCAAAAGGGTATACGCTCGTGCCGCAGCGCGCAGCGCCTCACGCTCCTCCAGGCCGATCCCCCCGCTCAGATACACAATCCCACCCTCGGTCTGCATAGGCTCTTGCGCCCATGCAGACAGGGAGGCAGCCTCCAGGTACACAACCGACACACAGACGGAGAGGAGAGTCAGAAGCTGCTTGCGCATGAGGAGGCCCTCCTTCCTGTCCCGCTCAGCGGCTGGCGTGGCTCAGCAACGTCCTGGGTGTTTTGGCGACCTCCCCGGCCAAAAGCGGCCGCGATCGCCTCGTGAATGGTATCGACGAAGAGAAAACGAATCTTCTCCAACACCTCTTTGGGGACGTCAACCAAGTCCTTCTCGTTGTGGCTGGGCAAAATCACCGTCGTCACCCCGGCTCGCGCGGCGGCGAGCACTTTCTCCTTGATCCCACCGACCGGCAGCACTTTCCCGCGCAAAGTGATCTCGCCCGTCATCGCGGTATAGGGCTGCACCGGGGTGTTCGTCAGCAGCGACGTCAGAGCGACCACCATCGCCACCCCAGCGGAGGGACCGTCTTTGGCAATGGCACCGGCTGGCACATGAATATGAATATCGGAGCGCTCAAAGAGCTCTTCGTCAATGCCGAGCAGGGGGGCGTTGCTCCGCACATAACTCAGCGCAGCCTGGGCAGACTCCTTCATAACCTCTCCCAGATGCCCCGTTAACAGCAGCCCGCCTTTGCCACGCATACGGGTCGCCTCGACAAAGAGGATTTCTCCCCCGGTTGGCGTCCACGCCAGGCCGGTCGCGACCCCGGGGATACCCGCACGCTCTGCAACCTCGGAGAAGAACTGCCGGGGACCGAGAAACTCCGAGAGGTTCTGCGGGGTGACGACAATCCGCTCCTGTACCCCTTCGGTACGGCGCCGGGCCACCTTGCGGCACACACGGGCGAGGGTGCGTTCGAGCTGGCGGACCCCCGCCTCACGGGTATAGCCGTTGATGATCTCCCGGATCGCCTGTGACGTGAAGACCAGTTGGTCCTCCGGCACCCCGTTCTCCCGGCACTGCTTGGGCACGAGATAGCGCTGCGCAATCGCGAGTTTTTCTTCTTCCGTGTATCCCGAGAGCTCCAACACCTCGAGGCGGTCGCGCAGCGCAGGTGGAATCGGCTCGAGCGCATTGGCCGTGGTGATGAACATCACCGCCGAGAGGTCAAAGGGAACGTCGAGGTAGTGGTCGGTGAAGGTGGCGTTCTGCTCTGGATCGAGCACCTCCAAGAGGGCGGCGCTCGGGTCCCCGCGGAAATCCATCCCGAGCTTATCGATTTCGTCGAGGAGGCACACAGGATTGCGGGACTTCGCCTGCCGCAAGGCCTGAATGATGCGTCCGGGGAGAGCACCGATGTAGGTACGGCGGTGACCGCGAATCTCCGCTTCGTCTCGCACCCCGCCTAACGAGAGGCGCACGAATTTACGGCCCAAGGCACGGGCAATGGAACGGCCGAGCGAGGTTTTGCCCGTGCCCGGCGGTCCCACAAAACACAGAATAGGACCCTTGGAGTCGGGCTTGAGCTGACGGACAGCGAGAAACTCAACGATGCGCTCTTTGATGCGCTCGAGGTCAAAATGGTCTTCGTCCAAGACAGCCTGGGCGTGCCTGGTATCGAGCGTGTCCTCGGTCGTCACCGCCCAGGGCAGGCTGGTCAACCAGTCGAGATAGGTCGTGACCACCGTGTGCTCGGGAGAGGCGACAGGAATCGTTTTGAGTCGCTCCAGTTGATGGCGCGCGACCTGTTCGACCTCGGGCGGCATCCGCGCAGCGACAATCTGCTCTTCCAGCTCGCGCAGGCCCGCCACTTCCCCTCCTTCGCCGAGCTCTTGCTGGATCGCTTTGAGCTGTTGGCGCAAGATATACTCGCGCTGACCTTTGGCCATCTCGCTCTGCACTTCGGATTGAATTTTTTGCCCGATCTCGATCACCTCCAGCTCGCGCGTGATGAGAAACCCCAAGCGGGCCAGGCGCGCCTTGACGTCGAGCAGCTCGAGCAATTCCTGTCGCTCAGCCAGCGGCACGTTGAGATGACCGGCGATGAGATCGCTCACCATAGCTGGAGAGGGAATGCTGGAGATGGCCAGGAACAGTTCTGCTGGCATCAACGGCGTGTGGGCAATGAGCTTGCCGAACTGCTGGATGACATACGCCTGCAGACGCTCTACTTCGGTAGAAAGCTCTCCCACGTCGCGGAGCAGCTGGATACGCGCTCGCAGGTAGGGCTCCTGCTGCACATACTGCACCACCGCGATCCGGCGGAGCCCCTGCACGAGCGCCCGCACAGTCCCGTCGGTATGGCGCTGGACTTGGAGCAGACGCGCCGCCGTGCCGACGGTATACAGCCTCTCCGGTCGCGGACGCTCTTCCGCCGGGTCGCGTTGTGCCACCAAGCCGAGAAACTTTTCTCCCCGCCACACGTCTTCGATCAACCGCACCGAGCCTTCGCGTCCGATCACCACCGGCGCAGTAATACCAGGGAAGAGGGTCACGTTCCGCATCGGGAGAATTGCCACCTCGGCAGGAATCTCTACCTCCAGTGCCCTTCCCACTTCTGCAGCAGAGGGTTGAGGTTCGTCAGAATCGCGATCTCTCTCTTTGTGTTGCTCTGTCGTCATAAAAGGCCTTTCCGAAGGCCACATGCCTCATGGCTCGTATCTCGTACAAGCAAGGCCTATACCAGCAGCCTGCAGGAGAAAACGTGCACCAAACCCCCAGGGAGGCGGAGCCTTTCGCAAAAATAGGACTTTTCTCCCTGAAAGTTCTCAGGATTGAGAATGGCAGCAGTGTAGAATCCTCAGCATGCTCACAGCAACACGTATGCTCTCCAGACTTTGGATGAACCTCGATGGAAGCGGTATCTGCTTTGCATACACGCACTCTACGAGGATGCCAGAGGAGGCAGTGCATCGATGCAGAAGCCATTGCAGATCGTCGCAGAAGATTTCTCCCTTTCTCCGGCTCTGGAGGAAGACATTCGTGAGCGTGCAGCCAAGCTGGAAACCTTTTATGATGGCATCATCGGTTGTCGGGTTGCCGTCACCGCTCCTATCACCCATCATCGCAAGGGCGGACCGTTCAATGTGCGGATCGACCTCACCGTGCCGGGGGCTGAACTGGTTGTCAACCGGCAGGAAGAAGAGGATCTCCCGGTCGCTATCCGGGAAGCGTTCGACGCCATGCGCCGGCGTTTGGAAGATTATGCCCGCCGCCAGCGGGGAGCGGTCAAGACCCACACCCCAGGTCCCCAAACCGCGCGGGTGAGCAAGTTGTTTCCTCAGGAAGGCTATGGCTTTTTGGAAACACCGGACGGGCGAGAGATTTATTTCCACAGCCACAGTGTGCTCCCCCCAGGGTTCGGCCACCTGCAGGTCGGGACGACGGTTCGGTTTGTCGAGGAACAAGGGTACGAAGGACCACAGGCGAGCACGGTGACCATCGTGCACCACCGCTAACCGCTGCCGCGCTGCGCTGGGTGGAGAAGCACGCAAGAAAGCGAGGAACGGCCATGACGTTGGAACTGAAGGAGAGCGAGCAGCAGCTTCTCACCGAGCTGGTAGAGCGAGAAAT